>JAUMYV010000070.1 GCA_030528445.1 Porphyromonadaceae bacterium
TATGTCCTCTTCATATTCTCGACTTCTCCCTCTCTCTTCAGATACGATTTGTGCTGTGGCGACTGCTCCGGGTGTGGGCGGTATTGCTGTCATTCGTGTGTCTGGTGCAGATGCCTTCCGCTTCGTAAGTCCGCTCTTCCGTCATCGAGGTAAGGCGATTGACCTCAGCGAAGCTAGGCCTCGCATGGCGCTCTATGGCGAAATCATTGAGGCAGACGAACTCATCGACGAGGTCGTGCTAACGCCCTTTGTCGCTCCGCACTCCTTCACTGCCGAGCATACGGTCGAGATTTCGTGCCACGGCTCCATATATATACGTAGGCGCACCCTCGAGGCCCTCATCAATCAGGGCTGTCGATTGGCTGGGCCTGGCGAATTTACGCGCCGTGCCTACCTAAACGGCCGAATGGATCTGAGCAGTGCCGAGGCGGTGGCGGACATTATCGCCAGCGAAAGCAAGGCACAGCACCAAATGGCGATGAAGCAACTACGTGGCGGATATAGCGAGGAACTGAATGCTCTGCGCGAAGAACTGCTTCGCCTAACGGGGCTGATGGAGTTGGAGCTAGATTTCCCCGAGGAGGATGTGGAGTTTGCCGACCGCACCGAGCTACTCGCCCTCTGCGACCAAATCGAACTCAAACTCAAGAAACTCATCGACAGCTATCGCCTTGGCAATGCCGTCAAGCGTGGTATCCCCGTGGCGATTGTCGGCACGACTAATGTCGGCAAGAGCACCCTGCTCAATACCTTGCTCGGCGAGGAGCGCGCGATCGTGAGCGACATCCACGGCACCACGCGCGACACGATCGAGGACACGATGCACATCGGTGGCTACCTCTTCCGCTTCGTCGATACGGCAGGGCTACGGGAGACCGAAGACACCATCGAGAGTCTCGGCATCGAGCGTAGCCGAAGCAAAATCAAAGAGGCGGATATTATCCTTGCCGTGGTGGACGGCACACGCATCGGCGAGGCTAATCAGCTGGATTATATCAAAAGTATTTGGGACGAAAGGGAGGAGCGAACGGTCATTCTGCTTGTAAATAAAAGCGAAAGCCTCACCGAGACCGACCGAATCGGGCTCAGCGAGGCTCTGCAAACGAAGCTCTCAACGCCTACGAAACCGATATTCATTTCGGCTCGTGAGGCTAAGGGGATTGACAAACTCAAAGGCGAACTCACTCGTGTCATGGACAGATCAGGGGCGAACGAAGCCGACCTCATTGTGAGCAATGCCCGCCATCATCAGCTCCTCGGTGAGGCCTTTGAAGCACTTCAACGCATGCGTTCGGGTTTTGATATGGGGCTATCGACCGACTTGCTAACGCTCGACCTCAGGCACGCCATTAGCTCAATCGGTGAAATCACAGGTCGCGACATCACCAGCGACGACACCCTCCATTTCATTTTTCGAAATTTTTGCATCGGAAAATGAAGCAAAATATCGTCAGCAATGAATATGCAAAAGGAATACATAGAAAATCAAGTATACACAAAGACTTTTGATGCAAACGGAGGATATAGCGCGCGCATACATTCGCGTTCTATACGCATTTATTTGTCATATTTTTGTTGTAAATTTGTTGCTGAAAATATCACATAATCAAATAGCAACAAATAGCAACAAGTTATGAGCCGCAAAGGAATTATAAAGCTCAGAAAAAGGGAGATGGCCACTGGTAACATATCCTTGTATTTGGATATATACCTAGACGGCAGGAGAAAATATGAATACCTGAAGCTCTACCTTGTGCCAGAGCGCACCAAGGCCGATAGAGAAGCAAACAAGCAAACAATGATCCTCGCCGAAGCCATCCTATCAAAAAGGACTCTTGAGCTGCACAACGGGAGATATGGGTTCGAGGATGCCTACAAGCTAGATACCAACTTCCTCGAGTATTATAGAGCTATGTGCGAGAAGCGCAGAGGCAATAAAGAGAGCATAGGCAATTGGGGAAACTGGTATAGCGCACTAATGCACCTAGAGGAGTATTGCGACGAGCATACAACATTTAGAGAAATCACCCCAGAATGGGTTTATGGATTTAGAGATTTCCTAGAAAACACCTATATCAGGAGAGACAAGAGGAAAACCATAAGAACCATTGTAGATAGAAAAAAATTATCTCAGAGTAGTAAGGTGTCGTACTTCAATAAGCTTAAGGCTTGCCTCAATCAGGCGATGAAGGATAGGATAATATACCAAAATCCATCTGATGGGATAGAGGGGTTTAAGCCAGAGGAAATAGAGCGTGTGTACCTAACACTCGAGGAGGTGAAGGCCATGTCTCGGGCTGAGTGTGCATACCCTGCACTAAAGAGAGCATTCTTGTTCTCTTGCCTTACTGGGCTAAGGAAAAGCGATATTGAGAAGATGAGATGGAGCGAGGTTAGCACCCAGGGGGAGTACACCAGAATAATCTTCAAACAGAAAAAGACAGGAGGGCAAGAGTACCTAGATATATCCCCTCAGGCTGTTTTACATATGGGCGATAGGGGAGAGCCAGAAGACCTAGTATTTACTGGGTTCAGATACTCTAGCTATATGATAGCGGAGCTACGTATGTGGGCTGTTAGAGCTGGTATATCCAAGAGGATTACATTCCACAGCGGAAGACATACATTTGCGGTCTTGATGCTCGACCTTGGTGCGGATATATACACCGTCCAAAAGCTTCTTGGACACAAGGAGATCCACACAACTCAGATATATGCCAAGGTGCTTGACAAGAAGAAGCAAGAAGCGGTTATGATGATACCCGACATTAACATTTTATAACAACAGGGGTACGCCAAAACATAATAGTGCATACCCCTGCTTTTTCAAATAAAAATATACTCCCTACTCCTCGAAAAGTCCCCTTAGGCTATTTGTGGATTTATTCCCTTTAACCCTAGATATTCTTGTCAGAGTATAGCGAATCTTTTCGTTCTTACTCACATTATCAGCAGTGATTGTTTCCTCACAATACAGGCGATAACTAGATCCAATCCTGACCCCTTTAAGGATTTCGCTATCTCTCGTCCTGCCCCAAATAGTCTTTTTGGGGTTCTCATCTAGACGTATCCTCCATTCTCCTGTAGTTGTCCTCACGTCAACCATCTCCCCGACGAACTCAGATGTAACACAATCTAAGTGCTCCGTCCGCCTCAGCAGATCGCATCCACGCTCAATAGACTCCCTTGAGAGGCGACTTGATAAAGCCGGCCGACCATGAGCCACCTTAATCTTGCACTTCAAGCTAAGCCCCTCGCTTCTCAAGGCTTCAAGAAACGACCTAAAGCTTCTGCTGGCATGACCACGTATTGGCTCAATCATCTCATTTAATCCATCTCCTAAATCAGAAGACAAAAGAGCATGCATAAACTCCAATGTATGGTCTATTTCCGTTACTCCAAACATATCAGGTTGCGCATTCGTCTTCAGATGCATGTTGAAAGAAGCGGCACTAGAATCAAATAATCGCAGCTCAATAGAAGAATCCGACGCATTAGGGTCTATTTTTTCCCTCAATCTACGCATCATAGACTGAAACTTCTCTGAAACAAGAGATAGCTTATCCAAGGTTATTGAGTGTGAGTTGCTGGCATCCACAACCCCTAGATGTACAACTGGCGTATTAAATCTTATGACTTCTAGATCTATGACATCGCACTCCTTCGATACGTCTTCTCCAATAAAGAACCCCTCTTCAGGTATCATGCACTCTTCTAATCTATCTAAAGAATCTGAGATTATACACGATTGGTCTGATATAGTAACAATAAAATACTCATTTCCCATAACCGGATTGAGGAATACTTCTCTAAGGTCTATCCTAGAAGCGAGTAGATCGGATAGATTACTTGGAGTAATCCTCACGGATGCATAGGAATCTTTCTCTTGGTCTACAAGCATGCATAAGTATAGAGCATCACCTGTGTCTCTCGCGGTGAATAGGACTGGCGTATCGTGAAACACCAATATGCGTTCGGGATATAGGTTCCTGATCATAACAACACTGCTTTTTGAGGATCAAATAATTGAGACCTCCACCATGAGTAATGCCCCTTATTAGCTCCTGTCTTTAGGACAACACCATCTGATCTTTCAAGAATTACTTTGGCAATTTTGCCATTCTTGAATGCAGGTATCTTCTTGAGATTCACTGCGTCGTCTAAGTTATCAAAAACAGAAACAGACATCGCCACGCACTCATCTACATTGAAGGGTTTGAAGGGCTTGTTTTTCCTCTGAGAGAAGAAGTCCGAGCTCTTGGCAGGGGTGTGATGCACTACCCTATACACCTCCATATTATCTGCGGGGGTGGCTCTAGGCGGAGGGCACGAATTAGGCAATTCTTCAAAGAATTGAATAGACGAGATCTTATCTTTCTGAGCAAAGATATTCATAATTCTGTAGGATTAAATTTTGATATTTATAATTTCGATGCAGATTACATACAACATTGCGACGTTGTAAACGTCCGCTTTGCGTTTCAATTTGTGCTGTCCTATGAGGGTTTAGAGGTATGGTATCATCAATGACTTGGCGTTTAATACCTTCTAGTGTTGGCTGGGGGGGCGAACTTATTGCCACAGCGGTTTCATATTAAGCGTATATCTTTTGCACCGTATACGGGAGATTACACATTGAGACAAGATGTGACCCTATCGCTAGCACTAGAAGCGCACTAGCAACATTTGATTAGTATCATGACTTCTTGAGATTATTGCAAAGTAAGATTTTCGGCAGGCGCGTTTTCTTCTATCTTTGTTTCTTCTGACTGTTTGCCGTTGTCTATGTTGTCCAATAGTAGAGACACCCCCTTTAGGAGAGAAGACCATACAAACATAGGTATGATGCTGATCGCGCCAAATATGACCATTAGAACTATAGATATTGATGGTAGCTCATTCGCAATGGCTACCATAACCATAATAAACAAGAAAAAGATGAATATCAGACCAATGAAAAGCATAGCGTGTGACCAGATATTTAGTGACATCTTTGCTTTCTGTACTTCTTTATTCTGTGCCATTTTTTCCGAAAATTAGATTATACTTTGATTACTTATTATCCTGCTTTTTCTATTTGAACGCCTTGGCATCTTTTCAGCCTTGAAGTCGCTAATATCCCCCTTGACATCTTTCTTTACGCTAAGGAGAGATATGTCAAATGAACACGCTCGTAAATACAACCATTGACGGAAACGTGTTCGATATTGGACAATGCTCACTAAGCCAAGAAATAACTGCGCCCGTAGTATATACTCTGTGCCTTACTCGTACCGATTGATACCGCCCAGCACCTCGTACACCGCTAATATAGCTCTTTTGGGGATTGGTTGCGCCTCGTACTTGGGGTTAATAGGCACGAGTGTATAGGAGTCGTCATCCGTACCCTTGGCTAATTGCTTGACCGTACGCTGTCCGCCTGTGGTAATGATTGCGTAAACTTTGCCCAATACCAGAAAGTCTTGCCACCCCTCAACAGGGCGCATCGCCAGTACTGCACCCGAATGAAACTCAGGATACATAGAGTCGCCATAGAGGTTGGAGTAGAACACGCCATCTCGATTGAACGGCTTGTAGTCTATATTGTAATTAGGAATGACACCCGTCTCCGACTCTTGCTCTCCATATCCACCCAGGAAATCCACATCATAGTAAGGACGACCCTCATACGGGTTATCCGTGATGCGTGGCAACACATCATCAGCCCCCACCTCTGACTTAAGCATCTCGCCATCGCCAGTGAGAAGCCACATATGATCTACAACGGGGAATACACGAGATATGAGTGATGCAAATTGTTCCGTTATTGTTCTCTTCCCAGACTTTGCTTCAGATATATAAGATCGGCTCTTGCCTATTCTTTTAGCAAAATCCGCGTCGTTATAAACCTCTCTACTATCTTGAAGGAAGTTTATAACATCTACAAGTCTTTGATTTATAGCATCCATATGATTTTGTATATAATTTTTTGCTCCAGAAATTTGTAGATATAACAAAATGTTATACCTTTGTAATGTAAAGGTCGCCCAGAGGTGCAAACACACAGCGCGACCATTGCATCGCAAAGGTAGTCAAATATCTACCTAATTGCAATATAGGTCTTTGACATACTGATAAAAGCGGATGCACGGAAATCCGCTATACAAACAACTGGCAAAATTGAGATCATTAACAGCTCGCCCTCTATGGGGCTTGAGCAAGTGATTAACCATATAGCTGTCAGCCCTAGGCTCATCGTGCTAGGGGTTAAGCGCAGGGCATAGTAACTAGCCATAACACAGCCGCTGCGATACTCAGACCTCGCAAGGTCTCTGACGGCACGAAACAAAAAAAGCGGGGGAAACCGCCTTTCCCCCGCTGTGGCACTAGGCGACATCATCATCTACTTCAAAAGAAAAGCATTTACCATTCTTGGGATAGATGGGAACACCATTTCTAACGATGTAGCGACAGAAGATACGCTTCTTACCACTGACTGTTGTAGAACTCATTCATAAAGCACCTCCTTTCTTTTTGCAACACGCAAAATTGCGCATCGCTCAACCTTGCACTTTGGACGGAGTGCAAGATAAAGCCCGAAGCGGCGGTGCCTCGGGCTTATGACTCTTGAGCAAGAGCAGGAGGGCAGTGTCCAATTGCCGTGGAGGTGCTATGCGGAAGAGTTCTACAACGCAACAAAACTAGACAATACGAACGAAACTGCCAAATATTATCCGTGTCTGGCAGACCAGCAAGAGCGGAGCGACACCGCTACACGGCACTACCAAAATAAACCAAATAGATATGGCAAAAAAGAAGATTGACTATAGGTATGCACGAGGCATCAGCCTTGTGCCGAAGCACCTTCGGCCAGCAATCCGACACGAGATCATCCAGCTAATGGGGTTCTCGGGAAGATTCAAGGTAAATATGCTAAGAGAGGCCAGCAGATTCAGAAAAACCCCTTTAGACCAAGAGACAGAGGGAAAGCTAGTCAAGATCTTCCGAAGATACGGAGTCAAGGAGGCTGACATCTGGGGGGATGATATTAGTTACACACAATAAACACCTACACAGACATGGCAGACCAACTAACGCTAGCGGTGATCAACGACAAGCTAGACGAGATAAGAAGTATCTCGATGATTGCCGCTAAGACTGTACTAGACGCAAAAGAAGCTGCACTATTCTTAGGGCTAAAGATTAGCACCATATATAGGAAGACATCATCAAACGATCTGCCATACTACAAGCAGGGGCAGAAGGTGTATTTCCGAAAGGATGAGCTAGAGCGATGGATGCTCAAGGACAAGCGTCGCAGCAATGATGAGATTATGCAGGAGGCTACCACAAGAGTAGCCTTAAAGAAAATTAAAGGCTGCTAACATATAGAGCGGCCAATCTAAAGAATGAAACTATGAAACAAGCAATCAAACAAAACGCCCTGCTCGTGTGGGGCTTCTTCTCCCTGCTTTTGCTGGCAGGGGATAGCGAAACGATGAGCATTGGCACGTTCTTGCTCATCAAGTTAGTAGCCATCGTGAGCCTCATCCTCTGCGTGAGGATAGGCAAGCGAATGGATAGGCCTAAGAAAGCATAAGGACTAAATAATACCCACTACCAAAATGAGAAAGATTAAACTAATTAACTTGAGCCTAACCAACTTCCGAGGCATCAAGGAGCTGAGCATAGAGCCTCAAGGGCAAGACATCAGCATCCTCGGAGCGAATAGCACAGGCAAGAGCACCACCAAGGACGCTTTCTTGTGGTTACTCTTCGGCAAGGATGCCGAGGGTCGCAAAGACCATAACATCAAGCGATATGAGGGCGGTCAGGAGCTACGCAAGACGGACGCAGTAGTCGAGGCTACGCTGTCTGTTAATGGCGAGCTCATCACGCTCAAGCGTACGTTCCGAGAAGTGTGGCGCAAGCCACACGGACAGACCGAGCAGGTCTTCGACGGCCACGAAACATTGTACCACTACAATGGTGTGCCGCTCAAACAGAAAGACTACAACGCTCGCATTGCGGAGCTTGTGGGTGAGGAGGAATTCAAGATTATCACGAGCATCTCGCAGTTCTTCTCCATGCATTGGGAGAAACAGAGAGAAGTGCTGCTCTCAATGGCAGGCACAATCTCGGACGAGGAGATCGCCCAAAGGGACGAGCGGTTTAGTGCACTACTCGGCAAGCTCTCTGGCAAGTCCTTTAAGGACTACCGAGCCGAAGTGGCCGAGAAGAAGCGCAGGTTCAAGAAAGATCTATCTGAGATCCAGCCTAGGATCGACCAGACCGAGAAGATGAAGCCCAACGCTCTCGACTGGGACGACATCGAGGCGCAGATCGGAGACCTTGACGCCAAGATTAGCCGAGCGAACGTCCTCATCGAGGACGCCAACCAGAAAGCCTTAGCGGACAATGCCGCAAGAAGCGCGGCTCTATCTGAGATTGAAGAACTAAAGGGCAAGCGTCAAGCAATCCTCCAGCAGAAGATTAGAGAGGCGCAGGACGATGCATTCCGTCGCAACCAAGCTCACGTACAGCTTACCCACGAGATTACGCTTGCAGAGTCAGCTCTATCGGGCAAGACCGCCGAGATGGAGACCACAACCAAGCGAATTGAGGAGGCGCAGAAAAAGATTGAGAGCATCAAGGCGTCTCAAGCCTCCCTACGTGAGCAGTGGCACAAGGTGAATGCAGAGACCTATCCCGAGTATGGCCATCAGATCGCCTGCCCACATTGTGGTAGCGTATTCGATGCAGACCCCAATCATGAGACAGCCAAGGCTTCTTGGCAGGAACGCAAGTCTGCAAGCCTACAGCGGATCACCGAAGAGGGGCAGGCCTACAACGGTCAGTTCGAAGAACAGAATGGCATCATCTCTAATATGAAAGCTAGTCTAGAGGCTGTCTCCAAATCAGCCGAGGAGCTAGCAGCAAAGATTGAGGCTCTCAAAGCCCAAAAGCAGGAGACGCCAGTCGTACAGCCTGCCGAGGTCAAGGCGGAGGATATCCAAGAAATCCAAGATCTAGATAGGCTACTTGACGATAAACAGGCTAATCTACCAGAGCAGGCAAGCGCGCCCGACACATCAGCAACCAAAGCCCAGAGGGCGGTATGGATCGCAGAGCGCGACCAGCTCAAGCTCCAGCTCAAAGGCAAGGAAGACATCGCCAAGGCGGAAAAGGAGATTGCCAAGCTCGAGAAGCAAGGCAGCGATCTAGCCCAACAGATTGCCGACCTCGAGGGACACGAGTTTATTATCTCAGAGTTCTCGAAGGTGCGCATCAACGAATGCGAGGCGCGCATCAACTCTATGTTCTCTATGGTCAAGTTCAAGATGTTCGACACGACCAACGAGGGCAACGAGTTCGAGACCTGCATACCGATGGTTAATGGAGTGCCATACTCCACGGCCAACACGGCCGACAAGGCCAACGCAGGTCTCGACATCATCAACACGCTAAGCAGATACTATGGCATATCCGCCCCGATCTTCTTCGACGGCAGAGAGAGCGTGACGCACATCATCCCCACCGAGGCGCAGATCATTAACCTGATCGTGTCGCCAGAGCACAAGCAACTAACCACACAATAAACCAATAAGGCAATGAGTACGCTACAGCTATTCAACCAGACCATCACTAGCCCTAGCTGGCAGGGCTACCTAGAAAAGGTACTTGGGCAAAAGAAAGCCAGCTTTGTAAACAACATCACCGCCCTAGTAAGCAACTCCAAGGCTCTACAATCCTGCGAGCCTCAGTCCATCATCTTCGCAGCGACCAAGGCTACCGCCCTAGACCTACCACTAGACCCTAATCTAGGGTTTGCCTACGTCATCCCCTACAATAATCGTCGGGAGGGCAAACAGGAGGCTCAATTCCAAATCGGGTATAAGGGCTTTATCCAGTTGGCTATACGTAGCGGTCAGTTCAAGACCATCAACGTAACGGAGATTAGGGAGGGAGAGGTCGAGACCGTAAATCTCCTAACAGGAGAGGTCAAATTCAATGCCAAACCCAACAGGCACGAGCTACCCGTCATTGGATATGCGGCATTCTTCCGACTGGCTGGAGGGTTCGAGAAAACCCTGTACGCTACCAAAGAAGAGGTCGAAGCCCACGCCAAGAAGTACTCACAGACCTACAGCAACGACCGCACTAAGCAGTCAAGCAAATGGACTACCGACTTCGATGCGATGGCTAAGAAGACTGTACTCAAGCTCCTGCTATCCAAGTACGCCCCAATGTCTGTAGAGATGCAGAGTGCGATTGTGAGCGACCAAGCGGTTATCACGGAGCAAGGCAATAAGTATGTAGACAACGAGATCGAGGACGCAGTAGCCGAAGAGATCGAGACCAACGCCAACCAAGCCGAAATTGGCATGGGCGACGGAATGCAGGCGGAAACGATCCAAGCTCAAGTACCAGATCCACAACCAGCACCTGAACAGCCAGCAGGCCCAGGCTTCTAATCTATGCGGCTCATAGTATTAGGGTCAAGCAGCTCGGGCAATAGCTACCTACTCGACAGCGGTCGGGAGGTACTATTGCTTGAGTGTGGCTTGCCAATCAAGAAGATTAAGCAGGCACTAGGCTACGACCTCAGTAGGCTATGCGGTGCGCTTGTCAGCCACGAGCACGGAGACCATGCCAGATGCGCCCGAGAGATAGCCGAGGCCTATATCCCTACCTATATGAGTAGAGGCACGGCCGAGGCACTCGGGCTGGAGGGCAGAGCCAAGACGCTAATGCCTATGCAGATGGTGCGCATCGGAGAATTCAAGGTCATAGGCTTTAACGTCAAACACGACTGCCGAGAGCCATTTGGCTTCTTGATAGACCACCCAGACATGGGGACTATGGCATTCGCCACAGACACCTACTACTTGCCCAATAGATTTCGTGGTCTATCCCACCTGATGATCGAGTGCAACTACAGAGCGGACATATTGCAACGCAATGTAGACGAGGGTATCGTCAGCGTAGCGCAATACAATAGGACGCTACAGAGCCACATGAGCTACGAAACCTGCCTAGAGGCATTAGCCGCCAACGACCTAAGCCAAGTACACAACATTGTACTCATCCACCTTTCGCCCACCAACTCCAGCGCAGATGAGTTTGAGCGAGGCGTGCGAGAGGCAACGGGCAAGATTGTGAGCGTAGCCAAGGCAGGGCTAGAATTAAACTTCAACAAAACGCCATTCTGAATATGGAAGATATAATCATAGAGAAGCTAGAGTATGGCTTCAATGTAAAGCAAGGGGATAAATACTCGGAGAATATCTCCTACGAAGAGATGCTTGGCCTTGTAAGCGCTTTATGCCTAGGCGATGCGACTAAAACTAGTCTGCAGTCCTGGATGCAAACTGCAGAAGAGCACCAAAGGCGCAGAGCATCCTACCAGCAAAGCATTTCAGAATAACCGCCTCAATGCTCTACGACCTGCGCCACGATGCAGACCGAGACGCCTTCAAGAAGCAAGCCAACTTCTTGTACTTGAAGGGAGCCAAGGTTGAGCTAACCGAAAAGCGAGGACAGCGAACCCTGCCACAGAATAGATACCTGCACTTGATACTATCCTACTTTGCTCTGCAGTACGGAGAGCAGATGGAGTATATCAAGCAGGAGTTTTTCAAGCGCAGAGTAAACGCTTCCACATTCGTCATAGTCAAGACTGATAAGATCTTCGGGGAGGTATCAACCCTTAGATCATCGGCCGAGCTATCAACCAAGGAAATGACGGACTGCATCGAGCGGTTTAGGGATTGGTCAGCCAAAGAGGCCGACATCTACCTACCTGCGCCCAACGAGGTGGATGCGCTCAGGGCAATAAGCAGGGAGGTAGAGGAGCAGAGGAGATATATAGAATGATAAAAATGAAACAAGTATTAGAAAGCCCAAGAGTGGGCGACGTGGTTTACTCCCTTTTCTCTGGTAGAGGAGTAATTCAGGCAATCGAGGAGCACATGATAGTGCTATTCGACAATGGAGCGACTAAGTACTATTCACCAGTAGGCATATACCGCAGGTCGCACGAGCGGTCTGAATTGTCCTACACGCCCTGGTTTGACGAGAGCGGCAACTACACCGCTACGTTCAAGAAAGACCGAGCTAGGGACGTTGTAGACGAAAAGTCCCTAGAGAAATTCATGCAGGAGGAAGAAGAGTTCCCATTCTGCGTGAATTATGCCTCCCAAGGGGAGGGCGTCGGATGGAAAGGCACAACAAAAACCAGCGAACCCCGCAAAGATAATGAGCTAGTAATCCCCTACAACTTCCGTAGGGAGATCACAGCCTTCATGAAGTTGCTGATGATTCGAGAGTTCTACATCAGACGTCTATGCCCAGAGGGGCACCTTGGGCCATACTATGTGCCCATAGACGAAAACAGCCACGAGATTAAGGTCATAGACGGAACGGCTCAAGTCCTCCCCAAAGAGCCTCGCACCAGCGGCTGCCTAGTTTTCCATAGCAAGGATATGGCTATGGAGTTCCTTGAGAAAAACAAAGGCCTTATAGATATAGCATATCCCTTGTTCTAGTTATCAGCCGTCCGCCCAGAGAGGGCTACCGGTGGAGCGATACCACGGACGGCATCACATTAGATTGTGTGTGTTTTTCATAATGATAAGCCCTAGTTAATCCGAGAGGACGAGCTAGGGCGACAATCGGGCTGTACTGGAGAGCGGTATTGGGGTCGGCTCTCAAGGAGTTCATCATCATCCTCGAGCAACGTGGGCGGTTCGACTCCGCCCCAGCCCACAGAATAAAATTAACAACGATATAATATGTGTCTATACTTCAGCCACGACGCCAACGCCCACCGACATCGCAAGATGCGTAAGCTCAGAGGAGAGTTAGGCTGGCGAGGCTACGGCCTATACTGGGCGATTATCGAAATCCTCCGAGAGGAACGAGACTACCGCCTACCTACAGACTACAAGGCTCTAAAGGTCGTGCTGGACGCTCCAGCTAAACTCATAGAGCGAGTAGTAACAGAGTTTGACCTATTCACCATAGACGATGAGGATGGCTACTTCTACAGTCAAGGCCTCAACGAGAGGATGGAGCGTGTATATAATAATAGGCATAGCCAGCAGGAGGAAGAGGAAGCTCCGTTCGAGAATAAGCCTAAGTACACAATGAGCGATGCCGCTAGAGAGGCAAGAGCTAGAGGGGCAGAAGCTACAAAGGCTAAATCAAAGGCT
>JAUMYV010000071.1 GCA_030528445.1 Porphyromonadaceae bacterium
CGACAACGAGATAACGAAATTAGGGCTGACTTCATTTCTCGAAGCCAGCCCTTTAATTACTCCAAACAGAAAAACTTTACCGGACAGCAATAATAAAGAAACTTGAGTCTGTACTCCACTAGGTAGCACAAACCCAAGTTTACACTCAGAAAAAACCAGAATTACTTCTTCAATTTAAGAACATAAGGAAGCTTAGGGATATTGCCCTCTGCATCCAAAAGTTGAATAGAGTCCCCACGTAGCAGGGCCTTCGTTACGGCGGAAGATGTACTGTAGGTCAGTACTAGCTCCTCGCCATTGAGTGTGAACGTTCCTTCTTCGCGGAATTCACCAGTCTCGTTATTGCCAGACTCAACTTTACTTAGCTCTACAAATGTCATATCATTCTTGAGCTCTAGAGTAACCTCGGAGCCTGTAGCATCGGCATTGGGCAGTACGCCCGTATAGATACCAGCTCCAGCAACTGTTGCCTCCACCATCTGCATAGAATCTGTGGCTACGCTATCGGCAGTAGCAGTCTGCGTCTTACCACCGCTACAAGCACCTAGAGCCAAAGCTACGAGGGATAGAGCGAAAATCTTTTTCATTGTCTTGAACCTAATTACAAATTAAAATCTCTTGTTCATGCAGGTACTACACACTCGGAGTAGTGACCTAACTAGAATAATAACGGAGGATGTTTAAAAATGTTTTATAAGTGTGTAAATTATTTAGCTTCTTTGGGGGTTAGCTCCCGAACTTAATCTGAAGGGCTAGAGCCTGAGCCGCATTCTCGCCATCTATAGCAGCCGAGACAATTCCTCCTGCATAGCCTGCTCCCTCCCCTGCGGGGTATAAGCCCTCTACCTCTAGGTGCTGATATGCTCTGTCGCCTTCATATAGACGAGGGATGCGAACGGGAGATGATGTTCGGCTCTCAACGCCTATAAGCTGAGCCTCCTCGGTAATAAATCCCTTGGTCATGCGCTCGAAAGCCTTGAATCCCTCGGCAAGTCGATATGTGACGAAGTGAGGCATCCAGTCATGCATGTTGCTGGAGGTTAGCCCCATGTTATATGATGTAGAGGGTAGCGACGAAGATAGGTGTCCGCTCAAGAAGTCTGTCAGCCTCTGTGCAGGTGCTCTCAGAGAGCGATTGGCTGCCAAATAGCTTAGATGCTCAAATCTCTCGCACCACTCCATCAAGGCAAGTGGGGAGTATGGATTGGACACTTCTATACCTGTGCATGCCATATCCTCGGAGCGTAGCTCTACGACCATACCAGAGTTTGCCCATTTGGAGCCTCGATTGGCGGGCGACATTCCGTTTACTACGGTTTCCTCTGGAGCTGTCGATGCAGGGACGACGAAGCCCCCTGGACACATACAGAAGCTATACACACCGCGCTGCTGTACCTGAGCCTTGTAGACATACTCGGCTGCTGGTAAGTACTTACCTCTACCATGTCGGCTGTGGTAGCGGATTTGGTCAATCAGCTCTTGGGGATGCTCTAGGCGGACTCCAACGGCAATAGGCTTGGCCTCGACCAATATCCCACTCCCATAGAGATAACGATACAAATCGCGTGCCGAATGCCCAGTGGCTAGAATCACAGGCCCCCAGAATGTTTGCCCCGTAGAGGTAATAATCCCACGAGCATGGCCAGACTCTACAATCAACTCATCCATGCGACAGCCGAAGTGTACCTCGCCCCCAGAGGCAATGATTTGCTCGCGCATCTGTTTGATAATCTTTGGTAGTTTATCTGTGCCGATATGTGGATGAGCATCTACAAGAATTTTGGGGTCTGCTCCGAACTTACAGAAGACTCGTAGGATCTTCTCTACGCTACCTCGCTTCTTGCTACGCGTGTAGAGTTTGCCGTCGGAGAATGCGCCAGCGCCACCTTCGCCAAAGCTATAGTTGCTCTCGGGATCTACCCTGCCAGTTTTGTGTAGGAGAGATAGATCTCGTCGGCGCTTCATCACTTCTTGCCCACGCTCCACGATGATTGGGCGAATACCTAGCTCAATGAGTTTAAGGGCAGCGAATAGACCACAAGGCCCAGCCCCTACGACGATAGCAGAGGGCTTGGATGAAACGTCGGGATAGACGATGTCTTGGAAGTCATCAATCCGAGGTTCTTCTCCCTGCATGTAGACGTCGATTGTCAGGTTGATGATGATGTGGCGCTGTCGAGCATCAATGGTATGCCGACGAGTCTGTATGGAAGAAATCTGCCCCACATCACAGCGCAGGAGCTTGGCGGCTTTGGCTCTGATCGTGGCATCGGAGGCTGCCTCCTCTGGGCTTAGGCGAAGCTGAAGCTGTTGCATATTAATATGTTATTTCTGAGTTCCTTGGGTGTCTAGTAGGGGTAGATACTTGCCGTATCCCTTGGCACGCATCTCCTCCTTGGGGATAAACTTGAGGCTAGCACTGTTGATGCAGTAGCGCAGGCCTCCTTTGTCGGTTGGGCCATCGTTGAAGACATGCCCAAGATGAGCATCTCCCATCTTGCTGCGTACCTCTACGCGGGTCATTCCGTGCGAGCGGTCTATTTTCTCGTCAATCAGCTTGTTGTCGATTGGTTTGGAGAAGCTAGGCCAGCCACAGCCAGAATCGAACTTATCGGTCGAGACGAAGAGAGGTTCCCCTGTGGTGATATCTACGTAAATCCCTTCGCGGTATTCGTCCCAATAGTCGTTGTCGAAGGGGC
Source organism: Porphyromonadaceae bacterium (assembly GCA_030528445.1). Lineage (GTDB taxonomy): Bacteria > Bacteroidota > Bacteroidia > Bacteroidales > Porphyromonadaceae > Porphyromonas. The sequence continues at coordinate 2,700 of JAUMYV010000071.1, forward strand.
GCTCGGTAGCGTTCTGCTGGGTCACGGCGTACTGCACTGGTGTGAGCTTGCTCTTGAGTTCGGCATCATTCATCTTGCGAATCTCTGCCTTTGGCTCAGGATTGGCCTGCTTGGCAAGGGTGAATAGCCCTGGCTCGATATGGCAGTAGCCCGTGGGGTTGTTGTCTAGGTAGTCTTGATGATACTGCTCTGCTGGATAGAAGTTGCGCAGAGGCTCCTGCTCCACGACGATTGGCTGAGTGTATTTGCTAGCCAATGCCTCTAGGGCTGCTCGTATCACGGGCACATCGGCCTCATCTGTGTGATAGATTCCGGTGCGGTACTGCGTACCAATGTCATTGCCTTGGCGGTTGAGCTGGGTGGGGTTGATTGTGTAGAAGAATAGCTCAAGCAGGAGCTTAAGGTCTACTTCCTCGGGGTTGTACTCTACCTTGACTGTCTCTGCGAAGCCTGTATCCTTGCGGCAGACTTCCTCGTACGTAGGATTGGTAGTATGCCCATTGGCATAGCCCACCTCTGTGGCTACGACACCTCTCACCTGTTTGAAGAAATGCTCCGTACCCCAGAAGCATCCTCCTGCGAAATAGATCACACGGCTATTCTCCGTTGTCTTCGTGTTCATATTCTGTTCCTTTTTAGTTTGCGTCCATCCCACGAGGGCGAGCAGGGTGACTACCAGTAGCCCTAGACTCATGATTGTTCTTTTCCTCATAATTACCGCTACGTTTTTAGAGTTATACAAGTTTGGTTTATAAATAAAAGTCTATGTATAGCCTCAATATAAGTCTAATTTGGTCTATGTTTATAATAACACTCCTAAAGGGTCAAGTTGTTTAATTGTACATGACTTTGGCGCAAGTTTATGTTCTTTTTGGAGAAGTGAAACATGACTGAGGATATCATTGGTTTGCGATGGCGTCTGCGGTTACTGTTCTCTACAAGTGCCTTTAGGTCTCATGTAGCTCTTAGGCCGAACTCATGTTTTTTGATACTTCATCCCTGCAACGAGCATGTCAATGTCCCCGATATGTACTGCTTTTTATTTACCTTTGAGTCATTTTAATAGTAGATGATGACCAACGGAGATGATGTTCAATATAGATAAAATTAGGGAGCAATTCCCGATACTACATACTCAGGTGCACGGCCGTCCGCTCGTGTATCTAGACAATGGGGCGACTACCCAGAAGCCTCTCTGCGTTTTGGAGGCAATAGATCGAGCCTATCGTACGGCTAATGCCAACGTGCATCGTGGGGTGCACTACCTTAGTCAGCTTGCCACCGAGCGGCACGAGCAGGCGCGCCAGCATGTGGCACGCTTCATCAATGCCCCTAGCGAGCGAGAGATTATTTTCACTCGCGGAACTACTGAGGCAATTAACCTTGTCGCTACGTGCTTTGGGGCTGCCTTTGTACGAGCAGAAGATGAGATTGTTATTTCGACGATGGAGCATCATGCCAATATCGTTCCTTGGCAGATGCTCTGCCAGAGGACAGGTGCCCGGCTCCGTGTTATCGAGATTGACGAGCAGGGAGAGCTTGACATGGAGCACTACGTCAGTCTGCTCAATGAGCGCACCAAAATAGTAGCTCTTACGCATGTGAGCAACGTCCTAGGGACAATCAATCCAGTGAAGCAGGTCGTTGATTTGGCACATGAGCGTGGTGTCCCTGTCTTAATTGACGGTGCACAGGCGATAGCGCACACTAGGATTGATGTGCAGGCTCTGGGTGCAGACTTCTATGTTTTTAGTGCACACAAGGTCTATGGCCCAACAGGGATAGGTGTCCTATATGGGCGTTCGGATCTACTAGATGTCATGCCTCCGTATATGGGTGGAGGAGAGATGATCTCTAAGGTAACCTTCGAGGAGACGACCTACAACGAATTGCCTTTTAAGTACGAAGCAGGTACGCCCGACTATGTTGGCTCGACGGCGCTCTCCGCAGCTCTAGACTTCGTGGACGAGATTGGCATCGAGCAGATCGCCAGCTACGAAGAGGAGCTACTACGGTATGCTACTAAGAGACTTCTAGAGGAATTCCCCGATGCCCATATATTGGGCTGTGCCAAACACAAGGAGGCGACGCTATCCTTCCGCATTGGTGATATCCACCCCTTTGATCTTGGGACAATCCTAGATCAGATGGGGGTTGCTATCCGTACGGGGCATCACTGTGCAGAGCCTCTACTGGCGCGCTTTGGCTACACAGCCATTGCTCGCGCCTCGTTTGGGATATATAACACTCGAGGCGAGATAGACGTCTTCATTAAGGCTCTGCAGCGTGCCACGAAGATGCTTCGCTAGCCCTAAGGTGTAGTTTTGGGGATGTGTGCCCCCTCTCAACTTATGGTTTGCCCTCAGATCAGAGAGGTATGGTCTTGGGCGCTATGGCAAATGAGAGTCAACCCCCAAGGGGATATCGGCGGAAAATTTTATCTTTGTGGCGATTTTATACACTAGATTATCAATAAGAAAATTATCAAATAATGAGTAGGAAATTTCCTGAATACGATCAGCTAAACCTCTCACAGGTCAATAAGCAGATGCTTGGGCAGTGGGAGTCTGAGAGCCTATTCCTAGAGAGCCTCAACGTGCGTCAGGGTGGACCTTCTTTTGTCTTCTACGAAGGTCCTCCCTCGGCCAATGGTATGCCTGGTATCCATCATGTGATGGCGCGTAGTATTAAGGATATTTTCTGTCGTTATAAAACAATGAAGGGCTTCCTCGTCGAGCGTAAGGCTGGCTGGGATACCCATGGTCTGCCCGTAGAGCTAGGGGTGGAGAAGTCTTTGGGTATTACCAAGGAGGATATCGGTAAGAGCATCAGTGTATCTGAGTACAATGCAGCCTGTCGCCGAGATGTGATGAAGTTTACCCGTGAGTGGGAAGATCTAACTAAGCGCATGGGCTACTGGGTAGATATGGAACATCCATACATTACCTACGACAACCGATATATCGAGACGCTGTGGTATCTGCTCAAGGATATCTACAAAAAAGGCCTCCTCTACAAAGGCTATACCATACAGCCCTATTCTCCCGCCGCTGGTACAGGACTCAGTACGCATGAGCTCAACCAGCCTGGTTGCTATCGCGATGTCAAGGATACGACTTGTATCGTGCAGTTCCGTATGTGTGCGCCTAAGCCAGAGATGCAGGGGCATGGAGAGGCTTATTTCCTGGCATGGACGACTACGCCATGGACGCTTCCCTCCAATACCGCCCTATGTGTAGGCCCAGATATCGAGTATGTAGCCGTACGTAGCTTCAATCCCTATAGCGGAGATCCCATCACGGTGGTGATGGCTCGTGCTCTGCTACATAAACTATTCTCTGCCGACCTAGAGGGCACAGAGGCTCTAGCCAACTATGAGCGAGGCCAAAAGCAACTCCCCTACGAGATTGTTGGCGAATACAGAGGAGCCGATTTAGCTGGTATGCAGTATGAGCAGCTATTGCCTTGGGTAACGCCAGAGGCAGGTGCTTTCCGCGTCATCACTGGCGATTTCGTAACCACAGAGGATGGTACAGGTATCGTGCATATTGCCCCAACTTTTGGCGCAGACGACAATCGAGTGGCCAAGCAACATGGCATTCCTGGCCTGCTGGTCATCGACAAGGATGGTAATGAGCGTCCGCTAGTGGATCTAAGCGGCCGTCTATATCGTATCGAAGATCTTGACGAGAGGTTTGTAGCCGAGCGTGTCAATATAGCTGAGTATGCGGACTTCTCTGGTGTTTACGTCAAGAATGCCTATGACGCGTTTAAGACAGACAAAGACGAGAGTGTAGATGTGGCTATCAGCCTGCTACTCAAGAGCAGAGGATTAGCCTTCAAGATAGAGAAGCATACGCATAGCTATCCTCACTGCTGGCGTACCGACAAGCCCGTACTCTACTACCCACTAGATAGTTGGTTTATTCGTACTACGGCTTGTCGCGACCGTATGATTGAGCTTAATAAGACAATCAACTGGAAGCCCGAGAGCACAGGTACAGGGCGCTTCGGCAAGTGGCTTGAGAATTTGCAAGACTGGAACCTCTCACGTAGCCGCTACTGGGGTACACCTCTGCCAATCTGGCGTACCGAGGACGGCCATGAGGAGCTATGCATTGGTTCTGTTGAGGAGCTTTACCTCGAGATTGAGAAAGCTGTGGCAGCTGGCGTTATGGCATCGAATCCTTTTGCAGGCTTCGAAGTGGGTGTTTACACAGCGGAGAACTACGAGAAGATAGACCTGCATCGCCCATTTGTGGATGAGATTACCCTCATATCTGCATCGGGTAAGCCCATGAAGCGCGAGGCAGACCTCATCGACGTGTGGTTCGACTCTGGTGCTATGCCTTATGCTCAGATGCACTACCCATTCGAGAATAAGGAACTGATCGAGAGCGGACGAGCCTTCCCTGCCGACTTTATCGCCGAAGGCGTAGACCAAACTCGTGGTTGGTTCTTTACGCTTCATGCCATTTCTACGATGATCTCGGACGATATCAGCTATAAGGCTGTTATTTCCAATGGCCTGGTTCTAGATAAGAATGGCAATAAGATGAGTAAGCGTCTAGGCAATGCAGTCGATCCATTTGCTACGATTGAGAAATATGGCTCAGACGCGCTGCGCTGGTATATGATCTCCAACTCTTCGCCTTGGGATAATCTGAAGTTTGACTTAGATGGCGTAGAGGAGGTGCGTCGCAAGTTCTTCGCTACGCTATACAATACCTATCAGTTCTTCGCCCTATACGCCAATATCGACGGCTTCGATGCCGAAGCCGAGGAGTTAGAGTTCTCTTCCCGTCCAGAGATCGACCGCTGGATTCTATCTAGCCTACATAGCCTCATCAAGGAGGTTGATATGCACCTAGAGGCTTATGAACCTACAAGAGCAGCTAGAGCGATTAGTGAGTTTGTCGGCGAGCAGCTCAGTAATTGGTATGTGCGCCTGTGTCGCCGTCGCTTCTGGGCCGGTCAGATGACCGATGATAAGCTTTCGGCTTACCAGACCCTATATACCTGCCTAGTGGCTGTAGCCAAGTTGATGGCGCCTATTGCACCTTTCTACGCAGATCGCCTCTACCGAGACCTCACTAGGGGAGAACAGTCGGTTCACCTAATTGACTTCCCAAAGGTCAACGAAGCCTATATCAATGCTCAGCTTGAGGCTAGCATGTCAATGGCTCAGTCTATCAGCTCTATGGTGCTAGCTCTGCGTCGTAAGGTAAATATCAAAGTTCGTCAGCCTCTACAGACGCTGATGATTCCAGTGCTAGATGATGCTCAGCGTGATGTGATTGAGCCCGTTCGTCCGCTTATTCTGAGCGAAGTGAACGTCAAGGAGCTTAAGTTCGTCGGTGATGGAGAGGGGGCTCTCGTCAAGAGAATCAAACCCGACTTCAAACGTCTTGGCCCACGCTATGGCAAGATTATGAAGGCTATAGCCTCTGCCGTGGCCGAATTGTCTCAGGAAGAGATCACGAAGATCGAGCGTAATGGACATCTAGATATGATTGTAGAGGGACAGGACGTCCGTCTAGAGCGTGAAGATGTTGAGATCTATAGCGAGGATATCCCAGGCTGGCTCGTGGCTAACGAAGGTGCTCTGACCGTGGCTCTAGACATCACTGTGACGGACGAGCTACGTCTAGAAGGCTTGAGCCGGGAGCTGATCAACCGAGTACAGAATCTGCGCAAGCAGAGTGGTTATGAGGTTAGCGATAAGATCAGCTTGGTCGTAGAGAAGCATCCAGAGATGAGCCTCACGCTAGCACAGCATGCCGACTACATCGCAGGCGAAGTGCAGGCGGTGAGCCTAACTGAAGTTGATAGCCTACATGAGGCGATTGATTTGGATATGGATGGTTTTATTCTTCGCGTTAGCATTGCTAAAGCCTAAAGCCGAGGACTATTATGTGAATTACGTAACACTAATATAAACCTATCAAAAACAATTAGCGAGAGTATGAGTACAGAGAAGCTAGCGTATACCGACGAAGAGCTCCAGGAGTTTAAGGAGCTAATCCTCAGTAAGCTTGAGCAAGCTACTAAGGACTATGAGGAGCTACGCCGTGGCGCAGTCTCTTCGGGCAATGATGTGGCCGATACATCTCCTACGTTTAAGTCTCTACAGGAGAGTGCTGCCAATCTCTCACGAGGAGAGAGCGGCCGTATGGCAGAGAGACTTCTGAAGTTCATCCAGGGACTTCAGGGCGCATTGGTTCGCATTGAGAACAAAACGTATGGTATCTGCCGTCAGACGGGGAAGCTTATTCCCAAGGAGCGTCTGCGAGCTGTACCTCACACCACGCTAAGTATAGAGGCTAAACTAGGTGAGCAGAAGAAGTAATTTCTTTACGCGCCATCAGGGGGTTGTTGTGCTCCTGATGGTGCTTTTTTTGTTGCTGGTCGATCAGGTCATTAAGATCTGGGTCAAGACTACCATGATCGAGACACAGATGCACGAGATTACCTCTTGGTTCAAGATTTACTTTATCGAGAACGAAGGGATGGCCTACGGCATCACACTAGGGAGCAAGCTACTGCTGACGGTGTTTCGTCTAGTGGCGATGAGTGCAGCAGCGTATTATTTGACCAAACTTGTCCGTCGTCGCTTCTACAGCTTTGGCTTCATAGTTTGTTTGGCTATGATTGTTGCTGGTGGCTTCGGCAACATTATAGACTCTGTCTTTTACGGAGAGATCTTTACCTCCAGCCACGGGCAGGTTGCTCGCTTCGTACCTTGGGGCGAAGGCTATGGCACACTGCTACACGGCAAGGTCGTAGACATGTTCTACTTCCCTATTATTCGGACGACCTACCCAGACTGGTTCCCATTCCATGCAGGCGAGGAGTTCATTTTCTTTAGCCCAATCTTCAACTTTGCAGATGCCTGCATCAGCGTAGGCGTGATTGCCTTGCTCCTGTTTTATCCTCGCACTTTCAGCCAGATGCTTGATGGCATTGGCAAGAAGACGGCCAAGGCAACGAAGCAATAGAATCATACTCGATATTAGTCTCAATGGCCTCTGTGGTTGCCCTGCTTTATCGCATTCGCCCTTTGATTGCAGCTGGTCTGCTCGTCGGCATCCTTGCTAGTTGTGGCAGGTCGGGCTGGCGTAAGCTCAGTGTAGATGAGGTGCTGGATGTATTGCCTGAGTTCAGTTTGCTCACTGCGACGCTCTCCGAGCAGGGGCAGCCCGATAGTATTCGTCAGGAGGCTTATCGTGCTTTCTTCGAAGCTCGTGGGCTAACTCTAGCGGATTGGGATAGTACGATGGCTTGGTATGCCAAGAATCGTTTGACTCTGTACAAGGATTTCTATCGACTCTCGGCAGATAGTCTGAGCAGAATGCAGCGTCGCCTACAAGGCATTCAAGATAGTCTGGACTTAATTGCAGAGCGTAGCACAAAGAAAGACAACGGACTGCTCGACTCAATCAATCTTCTCAACGATAGCGTTAGCTTCTACAGTTCGGGCGAACTTATCAATCGCTACTTTGCCTTAACACCCTCTGTTGGCTACGACTCCACAACCCTAGTGCATGTGGAGGCTCGTTTGGCTGGTTTGCCAGATTTGCAAGATAGCCTTAGCTTGACCGTCGGATGTTTCTTTGCCGACTCGACAACTCTCAATCAGTCGCTCAGAATCGGTTCTTCGGGTCGCTACACGGTAGTCTTGCAGATACCAGATGGCAAAAGTGCAGTGCGTGTTTGGGGTAGTCTACAGGGTATAGTGCCTGAGTTGCCTATAGGCAAGATGGTCATGGTCGATCGCTTCCGTCTGTTTAAGTATGGAGGCCAAAGCCAAAGTGCATCTGAAGAACTACAGGATCTGCCAGCAGAGGCTACCGAACAGGCCTCGTATGAAGATGTTGTTGATTTGTAGTGGCACACGATGTTACCTCCTAAACGCCCTCGCTACGCTGCTCATTGGCTACAGATAGGTTCCCAAAAGGTAGCCTATCCACTGATAGAATGGGATGCGGACGATAACCCTCATTTGGACTTATTTACGGGAGAGGTTTCCCACACTATTTTTCATAGCGGTACAATCCTGCTGTATCAGCCCAATGAACCGATTGTGAATACCCCGATCATTCAGGTGTCGCTACAAGATCTACAGCAGATATTGGATGAGCACGAGCAATGGCTCATGAAGTTGCTCTAGTTTTTATTTCGCGCTTAGTTATCTCGGCAGTTTGATGCATCTTAGATGCTCAAGCTGCCGATTCTTTTTTGTGCAGAGATAATCATTCTCGCACAGGGGCTCCCCAGAGGAGTTTGCGACGCAGGGTGTCGGCGAAAGAGGTTTGCGCCAGATGTATGATAGAGATGGTGTGTTCGGAGCGAGTGATGCGAATGGGGACGCCACAGCTGAGTATTTTTGTTTGCCCATCTAGTACCATCAAGAAGCTGTTGTTTCGCGAACTAACGCTCAAATCTATTTTCACTTGGTCGGGAACGACAAGCGGACGCATCGTCAGCGAGTGCGGTGCGATGGGCGCGAGTAGGGTACACTGCGTTCGAGGCATCATGATGGGGCCATACACGCTGAGCGAATAAGCCGTAGAGCCTGTTGGTGTGGCTACGACTAAGCCGTCACATTCGTAGTCGGCCAAATAGTTGTCGTCGATGAGCGTGTGGATACTAATCATCGAGCCTGTCTCACGCTTGAGGATAGCCACTTCGTTGAGTACCTCCCCGAAGTATTGCCCACCAACCTCCACCCTTAGTTGTCCTCTTTGCTCTACGCTGTATTCGCCCGTGAAGAGTCTATGGATGAGCGGAGCAGCATCTACCGACTCCATGTCGGTGAGGAATCCCAGTCTGCCTAAGTTGATCCCTAGAATTGGTATTTTCTGCGAACCAATACGACGTGCTACGCGTAGTAGAGTCCCATCTCCGCCGAGGCTAATCGCAAAGTTGGCATCTATAGCCTCGCCCTCTGGCAGTATCCCTGCTACGGGGGGAGTCAGACCATACGAGTTTTGCAAGGCCTCAAGAAATGATGCATCGTAGTAGAGGGCTAAGTCTTCTCTTCTGAGTTCGTCGAAGAGCGAGCGCAAGCGATCTGCGTGATGCTGGGAATATGTACTGCCAAAAACGGCTACTCGATACATAGGCTACGATATGCTTGGTTGAGGATAAAAATATACCTTTGTCAATCATACAAATGTAAGCAAAAGAATACATCATGACTAAACTTAGCGTTAATATAAACAAGGTGGCCACCATTCGTAATGCACGTGGCGGCAATGTACCCAATGTCAAGCAAGTGGCTCTAGACCTAGAGCGTTTCGGCGCGGATGGTATCACCGTACATCCACGTCCAGATGAGCGACACATACGCTACCGCGATGTCTACGAGCTTAGTGAAGTGCTCACGACAGAGTTCAATATCGAGGGGAATCCTATTGAGAGCTTCATGCGCCTAATACAGGATGTACGCCCTGCTCAAGCTACATTGGTGCCTGATGCGCCCGATGTCTTGACGAGTAATGCTGGTTGGCAAGTGGCGCAAAACTTCGACTTCCTCAGAGGAATCATTGACGATCTGCATCGCTGGCAGGTACGTGCTTCTATTTTTGTCGGTACTGATCTCGATAATATACGCTGGGCGGCACGCACGGGAGCAGATCGAGTAGAGCTCTATACCGAGCCTTATGCTACGTTGTATCCGCAGGACCCCAATCGAGCAGTAGCCGAATATGTCGAAGCAGCTCGTCTAGCTAAGCAACTTGGTCTAGGCGTAAATGCTGGTCATGATCTAAGTCTAGATAACCTCGCTTTTTTCCGTCAAGCTATCCCAAAGCTAGATGAAGTCTCTATTGGTCATGCGCTCATCAGCGAAGCCTTGTATCTAGGCCTAGAGGAGACAGTAGCACGCTACCAGCGTGCTCTAGGGAAATAGGAGATATAAGATTCATAATAAATAGTCAAACCTTCTCTGACAGTAGTATACTACTCCCCCAAAATGGACAACTAGTTTAGGGGTTGTTTGACTAGTTTTTAGTTGTTTGCTATCTGATTATCTGCCAATTCTTTGGAGTAAGCTTAGCTCTATATAGAGCAAGGTTATCTCTACATAGAGCAAGACGTCCTCTATATAGAGCTAAGCTT
>JAUMYV010000072.1 GCA_030528445.1 Porphyromonadaceae bacterium
GTCCCACTTGGGCTTGAACCAAGGACTCCCTGATTATGAGTCAGGTGCTCTAACCGACTGAGCTATAGGACCGAAAGTGGGTTTGTACCATAGGCTTTGCCCAAATTCAGAGGACAAAGTTAAGCAATTCTTCGTAAAAATCAATCTAGAACTCAGCACAGCGGAATTCACTTCGTTCATCCACCCACATCACCTATATCTATTCTAGATTTAATTAAGATTTATATAAAATACAAAGTATAGTAATAAGGTCTGTTGATGATGTGGGTAAATTCAGTGCATTTGAGTAGTCAACAGAAGATTATCTTTTTATCCGCAGAACTATCGCCAATCTACCCACAATGATAAATCATAGAATAATAGCTAAATAGGGTATTTGAGGATTAAACTATACACCAAAAGAGGTAGAAAAACTCTGCACATATTCCACTACGTGTAGAATAAGTTTACGAATCTTGGCTCTATGCACAGAGGTCGGATAGGGCAGAGATTATTGCCACTGCCCTCGTGGATGACTGTGCATAGAGGTGGATATATTCCACGATTTATCCACTCCAAATCCACGTATGTGTTGTTGTGAGCGATCCATTACCCCAAGAGCGTTCGCTTTTTAGTACCTTTGCGAGCAAAAGAATAAAACTTCAATAAGATATGAGTAAGACATTCAAGCGAACCCTCATTACAACTGCCTTACCTTATGCCAATGGTCCTGTCCATATTGGTCATTTGGCTGGTGTGTATATTCCTGCCGACATCTATGCCCGCTACCTACGCCTCAAGGGTGAGGAAGTTCTGATGATAGGGGGAAGCGATGAGCATGGTGTGCCCATTGCCATCAAAGCTCAGAAAGAGGGCGTCACGCCACAGGACATCGTAGATCGCTACCACAATATCATTAAGAAATCGTTTGAGGATCTCGGCATTACCTTCGACATATATAGTCGTACGACGAGCCAGACACATCGTGAGCTAGCATCGGACTTCTTCCGTAAGCTCTATGACAAGGGTGAATTCATTGAGCAGACCTCAATGCAGTACTACGACGAAGAGGCTAAGCAGTTCCTTGCCGATCGCTACATCACTGGTACTTGCCCACATTGCTCTAGTGAGGGCGCATACGGCGACCAGTGCGAGGCTTGTGGTACTTCACTTTCGCCTACAGACCTCAAGAATCCTAAGAGTGCTATCAGTGGTTCTGCTCCTGTACTCAAGGAAACGAAGCATTGGTATCTGCCGCTCGACAAACATGAGTCAGCCCTGCGTGAGTGGATCCTAGAGGGACACAAAGAGTGGAAGAGCAATGTCTATGGACAGTGCAAGAGCTGGCTTGATATGGGTTTGCAACCTCGTGCTGTGAGCCGTGACCTTGACTGGGGTATTCCAGTGCCCGTAGAGGGTGCAGAGGGCAAAGTGCTCTATGTATGGTTCGATGCGCCTATCGGTTATATCTCCAACACCAAGGAGCTACTCCCCGACACATGGGAGACTTGGTGGAAGGACGACTCGACTAAGCTTGTGCACTTCATAGGTAAAGACAATATCGTATTCCATTGCATTGTCTTCCCTGCGATGCTACGTGCCGAGGGATCTTATATCTTGCCCGAGAATGTACCCGCCAATGAGTTCCTCAACCTCGAGGGGGATAAGATCTCCACGAGCCGCAACTGGGCGGTTTGGCTACATGAGTATCTAGAAGAGTTCCCTGGCAAGCAGGACGTCCTGCGCTACGTCCTCACGGCCAATGCTCCAGAGACTAAGGATAATGACTTTACTTGGAAGGATTTCCAAGCCCGCAATAACAACGAGCTCGTGGCCGTGTATGGCAATTTCGTCAATCGTGCCCTCGTGCTCACGCATAAGTATTTCGACGGCCGAGTACCAGCTCGTGGCGAACTGACAGACTACGATCGTGAGACCATCGCCGAGTTTGTCGATATTAAAGCACGTGTAGAACGAGAGCTCGAGCACTATCACTTCCGTGAGGCGCTTAAGGAGGCGATGAACCTCGCTCGTATTGGCAATAAGTACCTAGCCGATACAGAGCCTTGGAAGCTCGCCAAGACGGATATGGCTCGTGTGGCTACGATCTTGAATCTATCTCTACAGATCACGGCCAATTTGGCAATCGTCTTCGAGCCATTCTTGCCTATGAGTTCGGCTAAACTACTCGGTCTGCTCCAGACTGAAGCTTTCGGCTGGGAGCAGATCGGCTCAATTGAGCTACTTCCCGAGGGGCATCAGCTCGCTCAGCCCGAGCTCCTCTTCGACAAGATAGAGGACGAAGCCATCGAGGCTCAGATCAAGAAGCTACAAGATAGCAAGGCAGCCAACGAAGCGGCTAACCGCAAGGCTGCACCCGTGGCAGAGGATATCGCTTTTGAGGATTTCCTCAAGCTAGATATTCGTGTGGGAACGGTACTGGAGTGTACCAAGGTGCCTAAGGCCGACAAGCTCCTACAGTTCCGCATCGATGATGGTCTAAGCGGACGAACGATAGTTTCGGGCATTGCACAGCACTACGCACCAGAGGAGCTGGTAGGCAAGCAGGTTTGCTTCATTGCCAATCTCCCCCCTCGCAAGCTCAAGGGGATTGAGAGCCAAGGTATGATCCTCTCGGCCGAAGATGCCGATGGTCGCCTGCGTGTGATCCAACCAGTCGAGGCCGTTGCCCCCGGTAGCCAAGTCAAGTAATTATCTTATCGATTAGCCAAAGTGTGATGAAGATCCCAATGGCAGACCCTGCACGGCAGTATCAGTTCCTTCGAGAGGAGCTAGATGCTGCCGTGCAGCACGTATTAGGCTCGGGGCAATATATTGGCGGAGCATCTGTATCGGCTTTCGAGCGAGAGCTAGCCGAGTATCTTGGTCTCTCGGCTGAATCGGTAATCTCCTGTGCCAATGGAACGGATGCTCTAGAGCTAGCCTACGAGGCGATTGGGCTCGAGGCTGGCGATGAGGTCATCATCCCTGTGCACAATTATGTCGCTGCGGCAGAGGCTGCCGTACGCCTTGACCTAATCCCCGTATGGGCGGATGCTACTGGGGAAGGCGGAGTGCAGTGCTACAATATCGACCCTAACGCACTAGAGGGTTTAATTAGCCCAAAGACCAAAGCACTTGTGGCCGTCAATCTCTACGGTCTGCCGATTGATGCCGTGCGACTTAGAGCATTCTGCGACGAGCATCATCTCGTTCTGATCGAGGATAATGCCCAAGGACTCGGTGGTTTTGCCAATGTTTCTGAGCAATCTGTGTCTATGGGGCTGCTAGGTGACATCAGCACGACGAGCTTTTTTCCCACTAAGCCTCTAGGCTGTGCTGGCGATGGCGGGGCAATCGTAACGACCAATCTGATCTGGGCAGAGCGAGTGCGTTGTCTTGCTCGCCACGGACAAGCCGAGAAGTACGACTATCGTATGGTTGGGAGGAATAGCCGTCTAGATGCCATTCAAGCCGAGATTTTGAGGGTTAAGCTCAAGCATCTACCCGAGTTTGTGCAGGTGCAGCAGCGGACTGCTCAGACTTATACAGAAGCTCTTCGGGATAATGCACGCCTAACTCTGCCGATGTGCGAGTCGGGAGCTAGCCCTACTTATCATCAATACACGCTATTGCTGGATGAAGGCTTAGACCGAGAGCGCATTCGACTTGGTCTGATTGATCGAGGCATCGCCAGTGGGCTCTATTATCCCAAGCCCTTGCACTGCTACGAGGTCTATGCCGAGCGAAGCCTCGTGCGCAGTTCGCTCTCTCGAAGCGAAGACCTTAGCCGTCGTATGCTCTCGCTCCCAATCTTCCCGCTGATGACCGAGCAGGAAATAAGCTATGTGATTGATAACCTAAAAGATCTGCTGCGATGACGAAGGTCGGATTAGATATGAAAGAATTGACCAGCCCTATTCGCTTTGCTGTCATTGGCTGTGGGCATATCGGGCGTAGACACAGTGAGAAGATTACAGCCGACCCTAGAGCCGAGCTTGTAGCTCAGTGCGACGTTAAGGCTAGGGGAGAGGTTCTACCCGAAGAGACCTATGCTTCGGTACCTTATTTCCGTTCGGTTGAGGAACTGATTACTTCGGGGATTGAGTTTGATATTGCCTGCATCTGTGTGCCTAATGGGCTACACGCCGAGATTGCCGAGGCGGTGCTTCGCTCGGGGCATAACGTCCTGATTGAGAAGCCTATTGTTCTGAATCTAGAGGATGGCGAACGCCTTAGACTACTGGCCAAGCAGCACGCTTGCCGCATCTATGGTGTGCTGCAGAATAGATATACGCCCGTCTCTCGTTGGCTCAAGGAGACTGTAATCTCGGGCGTACTCGGGCAGATCTACAATGTGCAGATGCAGTGCCTGTGGAATAGAGATGAGCGTTACTATACGCCCGATAGTTGGCACGGCGATGCCGAGCTTGATGGCGGTACGCTCTACACTCAGTATTCGCATTTCTTGGATCTGCTGACGTGGACGATGGGGCGAATCGAGGTAGAGTCGGCACACTTTGCCAATTACAGTCACGAAGGGCTAATAGCTTTTGAGGACACGGGTACCATACTCTTTCGCACAGAGGGGGGAGCTTGGGGGACGCTTTTCTATTCGACAGCTGTTTTCGACCGCAATTTAGAGGTCTCAATGACCATTCTGGCCGAGCATGGTACGATCAAGCTCTCGGGGCCTTATCTCAATCGTTTGGAGCACTGTGCTATTCGTAGTATGGAGCCACCACATCTAGAGGAGAGCGCTGCAGGCAATCAGTACGGAGGTTATAGCGGTTCGGCGCAGAATCACCACCACGTCATCGCCAACGTCGTGGCTGATTTGCTTGGTGAACCTGCCGAGGTAACCACTCTCGACGAAGGGCTTGCTGTAGTTCGCCTGATTCAAGATATCTATCGGTACAAGTGAAGTGATTATCCCCTAGAGACTCCAAGCAGGCAGGTCTCTAGGGGATAATTGTATTCGGCAGTGTCGTTGTCTTTTGGCGCTCTAGATGGTGTAGACGGATGCGGATGCTTCGTTAGGCATCGTTAGTGGATTGGCTAACTCTTGTGTATGAGGATATAAAGCAGTACATTTGCGGTCGCTAAGCAATAATGCAAGCAAGATTTTTTAATTCAACGTTTTTTAATGGCAACTAAAATTAGATTGCAGAGACACGGTCGCAAGGGTTATGCCTTCTACAAGATCGTTGTTGCAGACAGTAGAGCGCCACGAGATGGCAAGTTTATTGAGAAGATTGGTACTTACAACCCAAATACCAATCCTGCCACAGTAGATTTGAACTTCGAGCGCGCACTTTATTGGCTTACTAACGGTGCTCAGCCTACCGATACAGCACGCAACCTACTCTCTCGCGAGGGTGTACTTCTGATGAAGCACCTACAGGGTGGTATCAAGAAGGGGGCTTTCGACGAGCAGGCTGCTCAGGCTAAGTTCGAGGCTTGGACTAAGAATCGCGAGGCTAACCTCGGTACGATCAAGGCTAACCTACAGCAAGAAAAGCTAAACGCTGCCAAGGCTGCTTTCGAAGCAGAGCAGGCTGCCAACAAGGCCAAGGCTGCTCAGGTAGCAGAGAAGAAAGCTCTAGCTGCTAAGGAGGCTGCAGAAGCAGCTGCCGAGGCTACTGAAGAAACAACTGCAGAGAGCACCGAAGAAACATCTGCCGAATAATCATTCAAACGGTTAAGCCGATGTTTTAGGCATAGCAGACGGATGCATCATACTTCCCTAGTGGGAGGTGGATTTGCATCCGTCTCTTTTTGTTTTACAGCGAACAATCACAATTACTTATTCACAATTTTCAATCCTTATGAAGAAACATCTACTTCGCTTTTTGGCCTTCGTGCTACTCGGTGTCTGCTATACTGGGCTTGATGCTCAGGTGACGACCTCGGGGATTAATGGTACGATTACCGATGCTGCGACCAAGGAAACTTTGATTGGTGCTTCTGTCGTGGCCAAACACATCCCTACCGGTACGGTGTATGGTGTAGCGACCAACGTAAAGGGGAACTTCAACCTGCAGGGACTTCGTCCTGGAGGTCCTTATACGATCGAGATTTCGTATATCGGCTATCAGACTGTGGTGATGAACAACGTGATGCTATCGCTCGGGGATACCGAGACGATCAACGTCAAGCTCAAGGACGACTCCAAAGCGCTTGAGCAGGTTGTCGTGACGGGTGCTAGAAGCCACAGCCTCAACGCTACGCGCACAGGGGCAGCTAGTAGCTTCAACCGCACGGCGATCGACCGTACGCCTTCGGTTAGCCGTAGTGTGATGGATATTGCTAAGCTCACACCTCAAGCTAATGTAACTAGTGCTGGGATCTCTTTTGCAGGTAGCAGCAATAAGTATAATAGCTTCCAGATTGATGGTACTGTAAACAATGACGTATTCGGTCTCTCTAGCTCTGGTACCAATGGAGGTCAGTCGGGTGCCAATCCCATCTCTCTCGAGGCAATCGATGCCTTGCAGGTGGTCATTGCGCCATTCGACGTGCGTCAGGGTGGTTTCACTGGTGGTGGTATCAACGCCATTACCAAGAGTGGCTCCAACACATGGAGAGGTTCTGCCTACGACTACTTCCACAACCAAGACTTCTATGGTACGACCTCTGGTGCCAATGTAGCCAACCGTAAGAAGCTGGATAAGCAGTTTGAGAATACAGTGGGCTTCACGCTCGGCGGTCCAATCATCAAGGATAAGCTCTTCTTCTTCGTCAATGGCGAATATGTAGATCGCAATACTCAGACTTCGTTCAACGTGGGCGATGGTTCTGCCATCGAAGCTAAGGATATCGATCCCATCATCGAGCACATCAAGAAGATCTCTGCAGGCTACGATGGCGGAGGCTATGCCAAGAAGGATATCCCTACGACCAACTACAAGGCTCTAGCTCGTATCGACTGGAATATCAACCAGGCACACCGCCTCAACCTACGCTACAGCTATGTGCAGGGTAGCCGCTTCAACTTTAGCCGTTCGCGCAATCAGCTTCGTCTCAACGACAATGGCTATACAATGAACAACAAGACGCATTCACTCGTAACGGAGCTCAACTCTACGTTCGGTAGCAATATGAACAATGAGTTCCGCTTCGGTTATACTCGTGTACGCGACTTCCGCACACCAGACGGCAAGCCTTTCCCCCACGTGCAGGTCAATATCGACGACAATAGAAGTGTGCTCTTCGGTACGGAGCGCTTCTCTATGGCTAACCGACTCGACCAAGATATCTTCACGCTGACCAACAACTTCAACTGGAATATCGGTGACCACGCCCTAACCTTCGGTACGCACAATGAGCTATTCCAGATGCAGAACCTCTTCATCCGTGAGAACTATGGTTCGTACCGCTACGATACGCTTGACAAGTTCTTCAAGGTTGGTACACCACAGGAAGAAGGCCCAGACCAGTACGACTACTCTTTTGCTGATGTCCATGTAACTAAGGATGCACGTTATGCGCCCAAATTCAAGGCAGCTCAGCTTGGTTTCTACGTACAGGACGACTGGAAGGTAAGCTCTAAGCTGCGCTTGACCCTTGGTCTTCGTATGGATCTACCTCTCTTCTTCGAGCAGCCTAGAGCCAATGATAAGTTCAATGGTAGCGATATCGCCAAGCAGTATGGCGTACAGAACCATACGATGCCACAGGCGACACCTCTTTGGTCGCCACGCTTTGGCTTCCGCTATCAGATCGACGAAGATCGTCGCTTCTTGCTCCGTGGGGGGGCTGGTATCTTCACTGGCCGTATTCCATTCGTATGGGTGTCTAATAGCTTCAGCAATACAGGGCTTGAGTTCACTCGTCTACGCCTAAGTGGTAAGGGTGCCAAGGATCTACGTTTCAACCCTGATGTCAATAGCCAGTTCGCTCAGACACGTACTTCGGAAATCGACCTCATCACTAAGAACTTCAAGTTCCCACAGGTAGCTCGCTTCAACCTTGCTTTCGAGGCTCTACTGCCCGGTGACGTTAAGGCTGTAGTAGAGGGTATGTACACGCACAACCTCAACAACATTGTGGCGACGAACCTCAACTATCGAGCTACCGATAAGACCCTCAAGCAGGGATCGCTAGAGCGTCCTCTCTACGAGCAGGTAGATGGTAAGAACTTCAGCGACATCATTCTGCTCGACAATACGAACAAGGGCTATACCTATAACGTTACGACGACTCTGAGCAAGGACTTCGACTTCGGTCTAAGCGCATCTATCGCCTACACCTATGGCCGTGCCATGAGCGTCAATGACGGTGCTAGCAGCCAAGCTAAGAGTACATGGGAGTACAACCAAGGCTTCTATGGCGACAAGGAGCATGAGCTCTATCTAAGTAACTTCGATATGCGTCACCGCATCGTGGGTAACCTCAGCTACCGTGTAGAGTATGGCAACCACTTCGCCACAACGATTGGTCTGATCTACAATGGTCAGAGTGGTAACCGCTTCAGCGTAGTAACCAACGGAGACCTCAATGGTGATGGTGCTCGTGGTAATGACCTTCTCTATGTGCCTACAGAGGCAGAGATCGATGCTATGCCATTTACTCAGCGTACGACCTTCCTCCCAAGCACGAAGAAAACGATTGTCTTGGCAGAAGCAGAGGAGCAGAAGCAGCAGTTCAAGGAGTTCATCAGCAACAACCCCGAGATTGCACAGCACAGAGGTACATTCATTGAGCGTAATGGTCTCGTAACGCCATTTGTCCATCAGATTGACTTCCACTTTGCTCAGGACTTCTTCCTCAAGGTAGGTGGTCGTCGCCATACGCTACAGCTCAATGCCGATATCATCAATCTAGGCAACCTATTCAATCGCGCATGGGGTCAGAGCTACTATGTACAGTACGATGCAATTAGCCCACTTGGGTTCAGAGGTGGCAAGTACACCTTTACGCCACTGAAGAACCTTTGGGAGCAGGCCAATATCGACTCTCGCTGGAGAGCTCAAGTTGGTGTGAAGTATATCTTCTAAGCCTAGCGCATCAGCGCTATAAAAAAGCCTACGGGCTGAATCCTAGAGATAGGATTCAGCCCGTAGCTTTTTTGTGGGTTACTAGATTAGTTTAGAAGGCATACCCAACTGTCAGATATGGCATCCAGCTCTGTGTAGATGCGTAGAAGTAGGTAAATGGACCTTGTAGCTGGAGGTAGTTGAGACCAATGCCCGCCATGATACCGCTGCTGTGCGTGTATCTGTAACCTGCGCGTAGATAAGCATGCGAAGCCCACTTAGAGCCTTTAGCTTGTTCAAGTGTTTCGGGTTTGGGGTAGGCTCCGAGTTGCTTATGCTCCGAGTAGAAATTCAGCGCATGGCTAAAGTGGTCTACGGCGATACCAGCACCGATCTCGGCAGCGTGATTGCGTCCGCCAAGCAGTAGATTGACCTCTCCTCCCAAGGAAACCTCTTTGTGGTCTGGTGCTGAAAAGCGGTATCTACCCTCACTATTTTCTTTTTTGTGATTGGGATCTGAAAAGAGATATCCCTGTTCAACGCTTCGGTTGTATTTGAGGTAGTGCGTCGTGAACGTCCAAGTACCACCAGTTGTTTTCTGCATGCCGTAGCCTACAAACCCCTTGAAGCCAAGGAGCCTATTGGCAAAGTCGGGGCGATACTCGTACGATAGCTCAAATCCTTTGCTATGAGCTGCTACGCTTACTTGTACGGCTTGCTGTGGACGAACTTGTGCCTTAGCTTCTACCGAAGACAATCCCCAAGTCTGTGCTAGAACCATGAGGGCTAGCAAACTCCTTTTTTTAGTCATTTTCTTGTTTGTATTTTTTGTTTGGGTAAATAATAAAATCTTTGTCTGTTCATGATAATACTCGCTTCTCTAGATCCCCGGCAGGTTCATGCCCGTGATTCTGCGGTAGAGGTCTAGGGCATAGATATCGGTCATCCCCGAGATGTAGTCTAGGGCGCATTGGATGCGTCCGTACGTGGTGGTCTGCGCCGTGTCGTACTGGGAGCTCACTCGCCCCAGTAGTGCCTTGCTATAGGTGTAGTCGGGATGATGGAGCGCCTCGAGCAGTTTGTCTAGCAGAGAGCCGAAAATCTGATGCCCTGCTAGCTCCACATCTAGTACCTCCTTGGCGCAATATATCCGTGCCCAAGCCACGGAGCTGCAAGATCCGTACGCCTCTTTGAGGCGAGAGGAGAGGCGATTGATGAGTGCCCCCTCGAAGCGACCTTGTAGGATTTCATCTTCGTGGGCGAGGAAGATCGCCGCCGTCTCCTCGACCAGCAGGTTGATAACTTTGCTGCGTAGATAACCGATTTGCTCGTTGGGGTCGCCGATCTGCTCGAGGCGTTGCTCGAGTACGCCTAGCTCCTGGTTGGAGAAAAAGGCTTGTAGTAGCTCAGAGGCCTCTTCGTGCGATAGGATATGCAGCTTATACGCGTCCTCAATATCCATCACCTGATAGCAAATATCGTCTGCTGCCTCGACTAGATATACAAGTGGATATCTAGCGTAGGAGAGCGGCTGATCCGAGAGCTTGATGAGCCCTAGTTCGTCGGCAAGCTGGCGCATCGTTGCTTCCTCCGTTTGGAAAAAACCGAACTTCCCCTTGGGCGCGCTTAGCTCACTGCTGTACGGATACTTGATGATGCTGGCTAGAGTACTATACGTTAGGGCGAAGCCTCCCGGTCTTCGTCCCTTGAACTGATGCGTCAGCAGGCGAAAGGCATTGGCGTTCCCCTCAAACTGCAAAAAATCCGTCCAGCGCATGCCCTCGCGCTCTACCGCCTCTTGCCACTGCCTGCCTCGTCCCTCACGGAAGTATGCCCCGATCGCGCGCTCGCCACTATGCCCAAAGGGCGGATTGCCCATATCGTGGGCGAGGCAGGCTGCACTGACAATCGAGCTGATGGCTCGGAAGGGTGTCTCTCGCTGATTGGGGTATTTGGCTTCTAGCCCCTCGGCGACGATGTTGCCTAGCGAACGCCCGAGGCAGCTCACCTCAAGGCTGTGCGTTAGTCTATTGTGCACGAATATATTGCCGGGTAGGGGGAATACCTGTGTCTTGTTTTGTAGGCGTCTAAAGGGGGGCGAGAAGACGAGGCGGTCGTAGTCGCGCTCGAAGTCGCTGCGTGTAGAGCCGGGTTCTGCACCTTGCCTTGTCTCCGCCCCAAGTCTACGGGGAGAGAGTAGCTGATGCCAACACATACTTTCGTTCATATACTTATCTGTGTCCAATTGTGCCCCAAAGGTATTAAACCTCAGGCAAACAATACTTGCGACTACCGCACTATGCAATAGTCTCATATTGGGTCGCCAAAGAATGTTAATCTTGAGGGCTGAGATTTATACTTTAGCTCAAATTTCAGAATGTTGATGAGAAGAATGGGGTAGGAGAGGGCGAAAAACGGCACATCGCGTATTTGCCCCCTAGCAGGCTCTACAGCGCGTCCGATCTCATTTTGGCACTTAGTTCCCAGCTGAATGAAAACAACCGCTTAAAATGCTTGTTTTTCATTTTATTGATATTCAGATAGATAATATGGAGTTTAGGCTAATTTAATCTAGACGAAGCAAGGATTTCAGAATTTCTCTGCACTAATCTTTTCGGATGTCTGTATACATCGCATCGGATTAGTCCTACAATCCAAGAAAAACGCTCAGAGTTTTTCCGAGAAGACGAACCAATTGCCTCAAATCGCCTCTTTGCTCACCCGAATTTCAACCTAATTTATTTACAGTATTTAACCAAAAAGGAGAAGATCCGATTTCCATGTTTTTCTGTTTTTCATTGTAGGGCGTAGTGGCTATCAGAGAAACTTTCAGTGGTAAATCTATCCTTTGTTTTTTCAGATTAAGGATGAGGTATTGGTCTATCTAGAGGGGTGAATTCAGTACATGTCATGCTTGGCGTACCTCCCAAGCTCAGCTACAAGAGATGGTAAGTTTCGCAACAGGAGATACAACTCTGTATGTTGTTTACTCTTAGCTTCTCGTAGGTGTTTTTCTTGTACCAGCGAATGGTATCTAGAGACTTGTGTAGTATTGAGGATATCTTTTTCTCTGTATACCCCATACGAGAGAGCCTTACTACCTCAAGTTCGTTGTGTGTAAGAGGTTCTAGATTGAGGAGCTTAAAGAGTTTTTTCTGAAAATCATATTGCCATAGTTTGGCATTATCCCTATCGACAAAAACGATTGCCTCGTCTTTTCTTCCTGAAAAACTTAAAGAACAAAGTAGGTATTTGGGGGCTAACCCTTCTGATTCTATATCAACAACAACGACTTGCAAGCATACGAAGAACATGCGCTTCTGATCCAAGCAGATATTCATTGACAATCGCCCCTTTGTTATGTCTTTGGCGAGACGCCAGCAACTAGTTGCTGATAGATCGGCAAGTATGAAATGATTGTTTTCCTCAATAACCTGAGAGATATTCTTATCCCGAATTGCTTCTCTAATGGCCTCAGATCTAATATCCGCTAGTACTACCTTAGCATTAGTATGATCATAGAGAAACAAGGCATCGGAGGAGAGGACAGAGGCTGCATGAAACAAATCTTTGATTTCTTTCTTAACAAGTTCCATAAGTTACTACACGATAAT
>JAUMYV010000073.1 GCA_030528445.1 Porphyromonadaceae bacterium
TATCTCTACATAGAGCAAGACGTCCTCTATATAGAGCTAAGCTTGCTCTAAAGAATGCTTGTGGTTCACCTCAGTTTGTCGTGAGGGTTAGCTAAGATTTAGCTCTAGTCAGTCAGATCCTAATTGTACCCCTATCTAGAGCATTGGGCAGGTAGGGGAGAGGCGATATCTCAACATGAGGAAGTGCTCTGCATCACGCCTGCATCACTCGTAATGTCGGATGAACCGGTTTTTAATGCGTTACCCCTAGTGTTATGTGAGGAAAATGTTTTACTTTTGCACCCGTTATTAGGAGCAATCCTAGGCGCCCGAATGGTGGAATGGTAGACACGAGGGACTTAAAATCCCTTGGCCATTTTGGCTGTGCGGGTTCGAGTCCCGCTTCGGGTACAGCTCCTCAGTAGGGCGGTGTGTTGAGATCTAATCTTGGCACACCGCTCTTTTTTACTCTTTGCTTGAGTTTGGCTCCATATTCGCCGACTTGCTCTAGCATGTGTCTTAGGCAACAATGGGGAATAGTGAAATTTAGGGTCATATTTTAATGTTATAGATAAATAGGTTCTTTTTTGTTTTGGTATTCTTGATTTCTTTGGCGTTTCTGTGCTTGATTTATAAATAAAAGGGTGTCGAGCTCGGCATCTTTAGGCTGATATGCTAGATTTGTGGTGATGGATCATTGAAAAAATGATTATTTAGCTATGTTTGTATTCAAAACTTAGGCTTGCTAAGAGGATTAACCAAATATTTGAAATATGAAGCATAGTAAGTATTACCCTTGGATTGTAGTTGGTTTGCTTTGGGTGGTCGCCCTGCTCAACTACATGGATAGGCAGATGCTCTCGACGATGAAGTCTGCGATGAGTATAGACATCAAAGAGTTGGAGTCGGGAGAGATGTTTGGCGTGCTGATGGCCGCTTTCATGTGGGTTTATGGTTTGGCTAGTCCCTTCGCAGGGCTCATCGCAGATCGCATTAACCGCAAATGGCTTATCGTAAGTAGTCTATTCGTTTGGTCTACGGTCACCCTCTTGATGGGCTTCACACACGATTTCTCTACGCTGTATGCCTTGCGTATGGTTATGGGCTTCAGCGAAGCAATGTATATCCCTGCTGCATTGGCACTGATTGCGGATTTCCATACAGGGCGTAGCCGCTCTCTAGCTATCGGGATGCACATGACGGGGCTATACGTTGGGCAGGCTTTGGGAGGCTTCGGCGCACTGCTCTCCGAGCAACTTAGTTGGCAGAGTACTTTCTTCTATTTCGGTCTTTTCGGGGCATTATATGCCGTTGTCCTCATCTTCTTGCTACACGAGGTGCCTAGCCGAGGCGAACGAGGACAACAGCCAGCCCAGGCGCAAAACTCGTTTGCGGGTATGTTTGCTAGCCTAGGTCATATCTTCAAATCTCCAGCCTTCTGGGGTATGTTGCTTTTCTTTACGGCTACGAGCCTACCTGGATGGGCTACGAAGAATTGGCTCCCTACGCTTTTTGAGCAGAACCTAGGTATAGATATGACGCTCGCAGGACCTATCTCGACGGCTACAATTGCTCTATCTTGCTTCATCGGTGTTTTTGTCGGAGGAGCAATCAGTGATCGTTGGGTTCGGATCAATGTTAAAGGGCGCGTCTATACCTCTGCAATCGGGCTTGGTATGATGGTCCCTGCATTGCTTCTTTTAGGTTTTGGGCATTCGTACGCAACGGTAGTGGGTGGAGGCTTCCTCTTTGGTTTCGGTCTCGGCTTCTTCGATACGAATAATATGCCTATTCTCTGTCAGTTCTTCCCCTCTCGCTATCGCTCCACAGCTTATGGACTGATGAATATGAGTGGCGTCATAGCTGGAGGCTATATTACCGAGGCGCTAGGCAAAAGCCAAGATGCAAACAATTTGGGCTCCGACTTCGCTACTATGGCCGTGGCCATTGGGGTCGTTGTCATCATTCAGTTATTCTTGCTGCGTCCACGGACGGACAATATGCAATAGTGTTATTGGTTAGACCTCGATAGTACTAATAGTACTAGATAGTTAGAATCAACTTTATACAAATCAATAAATCAAAATGGAAAAGATCGTCGGGCTTATTGACGCCCCATTTACCCCTTTCGATGCAGAGGGAAATGTGAATCTAGCACCTATCCCCGAGTACTGCGCTTTGCTTGTTCGCTCTGGGCTCAAGGGGGTATTCATCAACGGATCATCTGGTGAAGGCTATATGCTCAGTGAAGAGGAGCGTATGCAGCTAGCAGAGGAATGGGTACGTGTAGCACCCAAGGACTTCAAGGTCATCGTGCATGTAGGGAGTACGTCTCTCACCTCGAGTGCGCGTCTTGCTGCCCATGCCGAGAAGATTGGGGCTTGGGGTATTGGCGCTATGGCCACTCCATTCCCCAAGATTGGTAGCATTGAACAGCTCGTGCAGTACATCGAGCCAATGGCTGCTGCTGCACCCTCGTTACCATTCTATTACTATCATATCCCTGTCTTCAATGGGGCTTATCTATCTATGCTAGATCTGCTCAAGGCTGTGGACGGACGTATCCACAACTTCGCAGGCATCAAGTACACCTACGAACATCTGTATGAGTATAACCGCTGTATGCTCTACAAAGATGGCAAGTACGATATGCTCCACGGGCAGGATGAAACAATTCTCTCTGCCCTAGTCATGGGTGGCGCTCAGGGCGGTATCGGGGGGACGACTAACTATAATGCCATCTGCCTGAATGGCATCATTGAGGCATGGAAGGCGGGCGATATCAAGAAGGCTCGTGAGCTGCAGAACTATGCCCAAGATGTAATAGACGTGATCGCTAAGTATCGTGGTAACATCTGTGCAGGCAAGCGTATTATGAAGCTCATTGGTCTAGACCTCGGCCCCAATCGTAAGCCTTTCATGAATATCACGGATGAGGAAGAGGCTAAGATTAAGGCTGATCTAGAGGCGATTGACTTCTTCAATCGCTGCAATAAGTAGCTTGTTCTGATAGGCAATTGTCCTAATCCTACTGGGGGGGTGTGCCAAAAATCGTTTTGGCGCACCCCCTTATGCCTAAGTGCCCCTCTCTATAGGAAGCCTCTCTTACAGGCGAGTGGCGACTAGTTGTTTTACAGACAGCGAGAGCTATCCGTTGAGCTGAATTAGCTCTATCACTATGGTTAAGGGTAGCGGGTTTGCAGAATCGGCGCGGTAGAGTACCGCATGCCCTGCTCTAGAGAGCATCGGCAAGTCATTGGCTCCATCACCGAGGATGAGTGTTTGTGCTAGAGTGATGCCACGTTTGTTTACAATCCTCTGTGCCACGTCAGCTTTCGCTTCGGCATCTATGATATTGCCCTCGAAATATCCTGTTAGTTCGTCCGACTCAAAAAGTGGAGACGAAGCATAATAATTGTCAAACCCTAGACACTCGCGCAGGGCTTCGCAGAAGATGTCATAGTTACTCGTTACCAAATCAAAAGCGAGCCCCTTCACTCTAAGCCATTGGAGAAATCCCTCGAACCCTAAAGTGGGTCGCGCCGATATAGCTGTCGAGACTAGTTGGCTATACTTCGTACCAGCAAGCATCAGTGTGCGTTGGCGAAAGCTCTCGGCGAAGTCCACATCTCCCGACATTGCTCTCTGAGTAATCTCCTCAAATTTAGCCCCAATCCCCATCTGCTTAGCTAGAGAAACGAGCAATTCGTCACGCAGAAGCGTTCCGTCTAGATCCGAAATCACGTGAGCAATCGGGAGCAAAGCCTCTGCATCTGGGTAATAAATAACCGCCCCCCACTTACGCGCCAGAGGTAATAGCTGCCTGAGCCGGGTCATGCGGTGCTCCCGAGTTGTAGGAATGGAGCAACTAATCTGTAGCTCTAGAACCGAGATACATGTCTGCGTGGCATGTGTCTCTAAGTATGACAGATCAGCATCGACAATATAACGGCGTGTGGCATAGACCAAGTTTCCTTGACCTATACCACACGCCTCAATCGCATTATCTAGAGCCTCATCTTGCCGACAGTAGGCTATGTATATTCGCTCTAGGGTGGGCATGCGAGAGATTGTCAAATTAGTACTAACGCCCCGTGTGCCCAAATCCTCCTGCTCCTCTATCGCTGGCCTCAAGCGTCTCGACCTCTATCCATTCTGCTTGCTCGTGTTTGGCCACCACAAGCTGGGCGATGCGCTCTCCATCCTTAATCTCGAAGGCTTCACTAGAGAGATTAACTAGAATAATACAAATCTCACCTCTATAGTCTGCATCAATTGTACCTGGGCTATTGAGTACGGTGATACCATGCTTCAGCGCCAAGCCACTACGAGGCCTTACTTGAGCCTCGTACCCCACGGGTAGCTCGATGAAAAGACCTGTAGGGATGAGCTTGCGCTCGAGAGGGGCTAGTACTAGGCTTGCCTCGACATTGGCACGCAAATCCATACCAGCTGCGGCGTTGGTTGCATACTGTGGCAGTGCATGCCTCGAGCGATTGATGATTTTGATTGTCATAGGTCTATTCAACTACTTACTAAGGTTCCTGCCAGTCTCCCTCTTCCTTGATCAGATCAATGAGCTGATCTACGGCTTCGGCCTGATCAACGCCTCGGCGGATACAAGTCTGTCCCTTGTAGAGATCAATCTTGCCAGGCGCTGCCCCTACGTAGCCGTAGTCTGCATCTGCCATTTCGCCCGGACCATTAACGATGCAGCCCATAATCCCAATTTTGAGCCCCTTGAGGTGCGAAGTCGCTGCCTTCACTCGGGCAATCGTTTCTTGCAGATTGTAGAGCGTGCGGCCACACCCAGGGCAACTGATGAACTCTGTCTTGCTCATTCTTAGACGAGTGGCCTGCAGAATGCCTAGCTGCGTCTTGACTGTATCTTCGTCTGATATACCGTCAGCCGTTAGGCATAGCCCATTACCCCATCCGTCTAGCAAAATTGTGCCAGCATCGGCTGATGCTTGCAGGCGGAATAGAGCTAGATCGCTTGTGTTGTAGTGATGACCAAGGACAATTGGATTATTCAGTCCTGCTCTTCTCAGCAGGACAAAGCCAAGACGCCACTCGGCAACTACATTGGCTCCAGAGCTATCTAAGAGGATAATTGCCTTAGGATTATCGTTTAATTTCTGGATAAGCTCATCTGTGACACCGTAGCAGTCGGCTTTGATGTAGGTTAGTTCGTTGACCTTGGATCCATCTTTTCCATACAAATATCCGTCAGTTCCTAGGCTATAGTCGGCTTGTACCAGCTCCGACGAGGTATTAGGTGATAGTGTATTGGGGCTAATAACAATAGGGAGATTGCCGCCGCCCACCAGCTTCCCTACGGTAGAGCTTTGGGCTCTTGACTGGTTACGTAGTCGATTGTATTCCTCCCACGAGGGTAGAACCTCCTGGGGCACATCAAGTGGAGTGCGTGAAGCTATGTAGTCTACGAGTGCCTTCCCTACTGGAATCTCAAACTCAGGGTCTTCGCTTAGAGACACTCGAATTGTATCTCCTATCCCGTCAGCCAGAAGAGAACCAATACCTACTGCACTCTTGATGCGTCCGTCCTCTCCCTCTCCTGCTTCCGTCACGCCTAGATGAAGCGGATAGGCAGGATATCCGCCCTCCTCCAAACGACGCACCAGCAAGCGCACGGCAGCGGTCATGACGAGTGTGTTGGAAGACTTCATCGAGATAACAATGCGGTCGAAGTTGTGCGCACGACACACGTCTAGATACTCTAGGCAGCTCTGCACCATACCCTCGGGAGTATCCCCATAGAGCATAACCATGCGTTCGGAGAGAGAGCCGTGATTGACCCCGATGCGGATCGTTCGACCAAGCTCCTTGGCACGCTCAACGAATGCTCCGAAGCGTTGCTCTACCTTCTCGTGCATCTGCCGATAGACTTCGTCCGTCCATTCACGGGGTGTAGCGGTCTTCGTATCTACATAGTTCCCAGGATTGATACGCACCTTCTCAATGTGCTCTAGGGCTTCGTCTGCGGCCGTGGGATTGAAGTGAATGTCTGCGATCAAAGGGGTGCTGTACCCTAGAGCATCTACTCCTGCACGTATATTGGCGAGATTGGCTGCTTCTTTGCGTCCCTGTGCTGTGTAGCGAATGTAGTCTGCCCCAGCTTTGATGATTCGCTCTGCCTGAGCTACCGAGGCTTCTGTGTCGAGGGTCGAAACATTGGCCATAGACTGCAAGCGAATGGGATTGTCCTTGCCAAGTGGACGGATACCAATGAAGACCTCTACCGAGGGACGACGCCGATAGACACAGGGCGTACTATAGGAACTTGTATATAAATCTGACATAATGAATGTTTTGTCTAAGTGAAAAGCCGAGGAAAGCAGCTGTGACTTCCCTCGGCTTTTCAACAATCTTACAGACCTATTAGTTCGTTTTGTACTTAAACTGTACGGCCTTTAGTTCTTCATTGGCCTTGATAACCTTATTCTTGAGCGACTCCTTGAAGTTGTCTAGGCGCTCATATAGCTCTGGGTTGCCGGTGGCCATCATCTGCACGGCAAGGATAGCAGCATTCTCTGCGCCATTGATGCCTACCGTGGCTACGGGGATGCCTGGGGGCATCTGTACGATTGCCAGAAGAGCATCTATACCCTCCAATGTTGACTTGACAGGAACACCGATTACTGGAATCGAAGTCATCGAGGCAATCACTCCGCACAAATGGGCAGCCATACCAGCTGCAGCGATGATTACCTTGATCCCTCTCTCTCTAGCACCCTTGGCAAACTGCTCAACCTCCGCAGGAGTGCGGTGAGCCGAGAGGGCAAGAATCTCGAAAGGAATCTGTAGCGAATCCAGACGTGCAGCAGCTTTCTCCATGATTGGGAGATCGCTCGTGCTGCCCATGATGATGCTTACTACTGGCTTCACGTGATTATCCTCCTATCAGCTTGGTATAGTCGTCTGCCGAGAGCAGCCCATCTAGATCCTCAATGTTGGCAGGCTTGAGCTTGATAATCCAACCCTTACCGTAGGGATCTTCGTTCACTAGCTCTGGATGTTCTTCTAGCTCAGCGTTGAGCTCAAGAACCTCTCCTTCTAGAGGTAGCATCAAATCCGACACTGTCTTCACAGCTTCTATAGAGCCGAAGACATCTTCTGCGTTTAGAGTTTCGCCTTCTGTGATTACGTCTACGTAAACGATCTCGCCGAGTTCACCTTGAGCGTAGTCGGTGATACCAATGTAGACCACATCGCCCTCGGCGCGTGCCCACTCATGATCTTTGGTGTACTTCAGTTCCTTAGGAGTATTCATACAACACGTTTATAAAGGTTGATAATTGATGAGAATTTGTCTACGGCAAAGATAGTCAAGTTTTTTGATCAGTAAGCCAATTTAGGGAGCTATTTGCCTCGTGTAGGGTCTCCTAGTTAGGGCGTTCGGGGCTAGAAGCATCTAAGGGAGACAGGAGCTCTTGACATAGCTAATGATCCCGTCTAGCTCATAGGGAGCAAACCACTTAATCTCGCCATCTCTCTGCCACCATGTGAGCTGTTTACGAGAGTAGATGCGGCTATTGCGCTGTATCTGTCGCTTAGCTTCGTCTAAGCTAATCGTGCCGTCGAAGTAGGCGAATAGCTCTTTGTAGCCAACGGTATTGAGTGCATTGAGTTGACGATAAGGATAGACGGCTCTAGCCTCCTGCTCCAACCCCAAGGCAAACATCTGCTCTACACGCAGGTTGATGCGCTCGTAGAGCTCCTCTCTCGGGCGATTAATCCCTATCTTGATAACCTTAAACGGCCGCTCCCGCCTCTGCCCCGTATGGAACGAACTAAATGGGCGACCCGAGGATAGACAAACCTCTAGTCCATGCAAGACACGCTTGTAGTTCTGCTTGTCTACACGATCGTAGTATTCGGGATCTAGTTCTCTGAGCTCCTGTAAGATTGGCTCTAGCCCTTCTCTCTCGTGGCGTTCATACACACTTCTCCTAACCTCTGCAGAGACATCGGGTATATCATCAATGCCATGGCAGACAGCATCGATGTACATCATAGACCCTCCGCTCAAGATGATGTGCTCGTGTGACTGAAACAATTGGTCGATGAGGGCTAGTGCCTCCTGCTCGTAGAGGCTTGCACTATAAGGTTGATGAATACTGCGTGCACCTACAAGAAAATGCTCAGCTACACCAAGCGCCTCAGAGTTTGGTGCAGCTGTACCTATCGGGATCTCTCTATAGACCTGACGAGAATCTGCCGATACAATAGGGGCTGCAAGGTGTGTAGCAAGGCGTAGACTGAGCTCTGTTTTGCCCACGCCTGTGGGTCCCAGCAGGACTATCAGTTTCCCCACAGTGGCAGGAGTCCTCTAGTATAGCGACTCGGAGTCGGGGGCATCTAGCCCGCCAAATCCCTCAGGGTCTAGCTCATCTAGGTCAATCTCTCCGTCACCAAATAGGTCATCATCTAGACCAAATGGCGGATTGCCCCCTCCCCCGACGGTTCTTGTCTCAGCAAACTCTAGGCTTGAGGTTTGCTCGGGAGCTTTGCCTTCGGATAGAGTAACGACTGGCTTGTCTAGCGTTTCTCCAGGGATTAACTCGGCCAGCTCCATGAAGAAAGCACGCTCGGAGAGCATATCGAAAACAAATAGCAACCTCTGTCCCTTATCCTCAAGCAAATCCTCCAATTTGGTTTCGCCCATAAGATAGGTATCGTACTCTGCTCCCATCCCCATATCCATCAGGGTAACCTCCTGCCCTTTATTCCAATCTTCATCGCATAGGTAGAAAGTCGTCATCTCGGACGAGCTATATCCCACAGACTTGAGGATAAAATCGTTCAGCTCCAAGAAAGTAGCCTCGGAGTCGATCTGTATTTCTCTGCGGAAAAAGTCATTCTCGTCCGAGAGCATCAAAAAGCGGTAAATCATATCTCTAAATTATTGCACTACTGCCGAGTGCTTAGTTTATTATTCCGAATCCAAGACAAAGATAAGAAAGTGTCGTCACCCAAATATGCTTCAAGGGTCGATTAGCCCAGATCTTGCCCCCGAACCCTAACGTTTCATCGCTCGATCCATCTCTCGGCGGTCGTCACGCTCCTTCATTGAGGCGCGTTTGTCGTATTGCTTCTTACCTCTAGCAGGGGCAATCTCTATCTTGGCAAGACCTCGCTCGTTGATGTATATCTTCGTAGGCACAATAGTCACCCCGGGTGTCTGCACATACTCTTCTAGGCGTTTGAGTTCCTTGCGGTTGAGTAGGAGCTTGCGCTCACGAGTTGCTTTGTGGTTGTTGTACGAGCCGTAAGAATACTCTGTGATGCTGGCATTCTTGAGCCAAAGCTCCCCATTGTGGAAGTAGCAGAACGCCTCCACCAAGCTAGCCTTACCCTGACGAATGGACTTAATCTCCGTACCCACTAGTACCATACCAGCGGTATAGGAATCCAGTAGTTCGTAGTCGAAGCTAGCTCGCCTGTTTTTGATGATGATATTTTTGTTGATTTTATCTTTCTTATTAGTCTTCATTGTCTTAGTTGTTATTGAGGAGCTTTGCGCCAGAGCGTGAGCGCCAACAAGATGAATACGAAGTTTGGAAGCCATGCCGCTAACCAAGGTGGCATGGCACCACTATTGGCATAGGTGGTGGAGATAGATGAGAAGAGGATATAGCCCGCACACATACCAATGCCAATAGCAATGTTTATCCCCATGCCGTTCTTCACTTTCTTAGCCGAGAGCACCGCTCCGATGAAAGTTAGAATGAAAGCGGAGAATATAGCAGCATAGCGCTTGTGTAGCTCAATGGCGAAGAGCTTCGCATTGTCTACCCCACGCTCACTTTGGCGATCTACATACAAAGATAGCTCTGGGCTAGTCATAGTTTCTACATCTTTCTCCGATACGAGGAAGTCCGAGGGGGCTATGGGGATAATGGTATCCATCTGAGAGCCTACTTGGGCGGTTTCTTTTCCATCCTCAAAGTCTCTAATTCGATAGCTGTATATTGTCCACCGCCCAAGCGTATCGTAGTAGGCCCGTTGAGCAGTGAGGCGGGAGCGTAGCTCACGCCCCTCAAATCGGTCGAGCGCTAGGTCGTAGCCCGTCTTGTCAGTGGCGTTGAAAGACTTGATGAAGAGAAAAACGTCTTTCTCCACTTCTAGCTGTACGCTCTCGGCATACTCAACTTTTTTATTCTTGACATAAGCATTCTCAAAGGCTTGTCGCTGCTTGGTGCTAGGCGGAATAATGTAGTTGTTGAGCACAAACGTAACGGTGGCAATAACTGTAGCCGAGATAATGTATGGGCGTAGTAAGCGCTTGAAGCTCATACCACTGGCTAGCATTGCGATAATCTCCGAGTTCTCCGCGAGCTTAGTCGTGAAGAAAATCACGGATATGAAGACGAAAAGCGGGCTGAAGAGATTGGCGTAGTAGGGGATAAAGTTGAGATAGTAGTGGAACACAATCTCGTAGAGCGAAACCTCAGGCTTGAGAAAGTCATTGATCTTCTCGTTAACGTCGAAGACAATAGCAATCGAGAGGATGAGAGCGATGCTGAAGACGAATGTCCCCAAAAAGGTTTTGATGATGTACCAATCGATCCGCCCTAGCCAAGGCACACGCCCCGTATATTTGGGTGCTTCCGCAGGCATCGGCAGTGTAGCCTCGTCGCAGGCTTCTCTCAGATTCTGCTCTTCTATAAGTCTTTCGGTCTCGTGCATATAAAGAGCTTTTTATAGTCGGTGGTTCATGCGTCTAACCATTATCTCCTTCCATTGGAGGAAATCTCCCTGCAAAATATGTTCACGTGCCTCGCGCATCAAGCGCAGATAAAAAGCTAGATTGTGGATAGAGGCAATCTGTAGCCCCAAAATCTCGTCAGCCTTGATCAGATGGTGCAAATAGGCCAATGTGTATTGGCTGTCGACAAACGAATAGCCCTCGGGGTCTATAGGGCTAAACTCCCTCGCCCACTTGGCATTGCGGATATTGATCGTACCGCGGCTGGTGAATAGCTGTCCGTTGCGGCCATTGCGTGTAGGCATGATGCAGTCGAACATATCCACGCCTCGAGCTATATTCTCTAGTAGGTTGATTGGCGTGCCTACCCCCATTAGGTAGCGTGGACGATCTTGAGGGAGGATGCTATTGGTTAGCTCCACCATTTCGTACATCTTCTCAGTTGGCTCTCCTACTGCCAATCCGCCGATGGCATTACCCTCGGCACCGATCGAGGCGATATGCTCCGCTGCACGTCGGCGTAGATCTGGGTACACACAGCCCTGTACAATGGGGAATAGGCTCTGATGATAACCATACTTAGGCTCCGTCTCTCTCACTCGCTTGAGGCATCGGTCGAGCCATCTCTCGGTGAGTGCTAGCGATTGCTCTGCGTACTTGTAGTCTGCATCACCTGGGCAACACTCGTCGAAAGCCATGATAATATCAGCCCCAATCGTGCGCTCGATATCCATGACACGCTCGGGGGTGAATAGGTGCTTAGAGCCATCTATATGAGAGCGAAAGGTTACTCCCTCCTCTGTAATCTTGCGGTTCTCCGATAGACTAAAGACTTGATAACCGCCACTATCGGTTAGGATAGGGCCGTCCCAGCTATTGAATTTATGCAGGCCGCCTGCCTGTTCGAGCGTCTCTAGCCCAGGACGCAGGTAGAGGTGATAGGTATTGCCAAGTATAATCTGAGCCTTGATATCGTCTCTGAGCTCGGGCATGTGTACGGCCTTGACCGAGCCAACTGTACCCACAGGCATAAATATAGGTGTCTGGATGACGCCATGATCCGTGGTGATCTCTCCTGCTCGTGCCGAGGAGTTGGGGCAATTGTGTTGTACCTTGAAGGTAAGCATCTAAATATCCTTGTAATGAATGTCTATCTATAAACAATCCACAAAGATATATATTCGATGTCAATGCCATTCTCTCCACCGATATAATACTCCCACAGAACTAGACACTAGGTTGAGGAAAATATTGTACCCTTAGGTGGAGAATACAATATTTTCCTCAACCTAGTGTCTAGTTCTGTGGGAGTATTATACTCTTTCTGACTGAACTTCTTAAAGTAGCGACTATAAGCCTTGTGTCCAGGCATC
>JAUMYV010000074.1 GCA_030528445.1 Porphyromonadaceae bacterium
ATGACCAGCGACGGTACTTTTGATAATCTCTCTAAGCGTGAGAAGCTCCAGATCACACGTCAGCGTGCTAAGCTGGAAACGACTCTAGGCTCTATCGCCGATATGAATCGTCTGCCATCTGCACTCTTCGTTGTAGACGTGATGAAGGAGCACATCGCTGTAGCCGAGGCAAATCGCCTAGGTATCCCTGTATTCGCTATTGTGGACACCAATAGCAACCCCAATAATGTAGACTACGTTATCCCTGCCAACGACGACTCTGCCAACGCCGTGGAGCTCATCGTGAGCGCCATGTGCTCTGCTATCGCAGAAGGCCTACAGGAGCGCAAGGCTGAGGGTAAGGGCGAAGCCGCAGAAGCAGGCGAAGAAGAGCCACGTCGCATCCGTCGCGGACGCAGTGGTGCTCGCCGTGACCGCGGAGCTGCTCAAGAAGAAGCCGTAGCTGCCGAAGCACAGGAAGACTAGGATTCTTAATAAAACTCGGAGGCTACTCACTATGGGGTAGCCTCCGAGTCTTCTAATAAGAAGTAAGTTAAACCAAACAAAGACATTAAAAATACAATGGCTGTATCAATTCAAGACATCGCCAAGCTCCGTAAGATGACGGGTGCTGGTATGATGGACGTCAAGAAGGCTCTAGAAGAAGCTGCTGGCGACTTCGACAAGGCGATCGAGATCATCCGCAAGCGTGGTCAGGCTATCGCCGCTAAGCGTAGCGACCGTGAGGCAGAGGAAGGTTGCGTACTGGCTGCTCACGATGGCGACTTCGCTGTAGTAGTAGGCGTTAAGTGCGAGACTGACTTCGTAGCCAAGAACGAAGACTTCATCAACCTAGCTAAGGCTGTACTTGCTGTAGCTAGCGAGAAGCGTGGTGCTAGCAAGGAAGAGATCCTCGCTGCTCCTATGGCCGATGGTCGCTCTGTACAGGAGCATATCACTGAGCGTAGCGGTGTAACGGGTGAGAAGATGGAGCTCGGTATCTACGAGTTCGTCAAGGGAGCTGCTGCTACCTCTTACATCCACCCAGGTAATATGCTTGCTACAATCGTAGCTTTCAACGAAGCTATTGATGCTCAGGTGGCTCGCGACGTAGCGATGCAGATCGCTGCCATGAATCCTGTTGGTATCACTGAGGCTGATGTACCTGCCGAGATTAAGGAGCGTGAGCTCGAGATCGCACGCGAAAAGGCTCGCGAGGCTGGCAAGCCAGAGAACCTGATCGACCACATCGCCCAGGGTGCACTCAAGAAGTACTACAAGGAAAATACGCTCCTAGAGCAGGAGTTCGTTAAGGACAATAAGAAGACTATCGGTCAGTACCTCCACGAGCAGAGCAAGACGCTTGCTCCAACGGCGTTCTACCGTGCCTCTCTAGTAGCAGAGTAATGATCCTCTAGCTCAGTCAATCAAAAAAGCCTCGGCTCCCGCGAAGGAGTCGAGGCTTTTTGATGTCGAGAAATAGCCCTCCATTAACTGGGGTAATACAAGGTAAGCGGAGGCATCATGCAGGGATAGACCCAGGCGTGATACATCCGCTTACTTAATATCTAGCTAGGAAGCACTACCTTCTAGAATAGCTGTAGCTCGTCAAAGTTTAGACCTAGAGCCTTGGCAACGCCACGGCCATAGGCTTCGTCAGCCTTGGCGCAATTGCTGATGTGGCGCACCTTGATCTCGAGAGGAATGTCACCCATAGCGCGAGCTGTATTGTCAAAGAGTACCTGTTGCTGCTCGGGTGTCATCAGACGAAATAGCGCGCGAGGCTGCGAGTAGTAGTCGCAGTCGTCCTCGCGGAAGTCCCACTGATAGGCTGCCCCATCTAGCTCTAGAGGTGGCTCTTTGTACTCATTCTGATCCTGCCAGTGACCATAGCCGTTGGGTTCGTAGCCGAGGCGTGACCCGTAGTTGCCATCTATACGCATAGCCCCATCTCGGTGGTACATATTGAGGAATGGGCAACGGCTCTTATTCACTGGGATCTGATGGTGATTAACTCCTAGGCGATAGCGCTGTGCATCTCCATAAGAGAAGAGGCGTCCCTGGAGCATTCTGTCTGGGGAGAAACTGATACCTGGCACGACATTGGCCGGATTGAACGCAGCCTGCTCGACATCTGCAAAGTAGTTCTCGGGGTTGCGGTTGAGCTCCAGTACACCAACTTCAATGAGCGGGAAGTCCTTGTGAGACCATACCTTCGTCAGGTCAAAAGGATTGTAGGGCATATTCTTGGCCTGCTCCTCGGTCATGATTTGCACCTTCATCGTCCAACGAGGGAAGTCGCCACGCTCGATGCTCTCGTAGAGGTCTCTCTGATGGCTCTCTCTGTCCTTGCCGACTATTGCTTCTGCCTCAGCATCGCTTAGGTTCTTGATGCCTTGCTGGGTGTGTAGGTGGAACTTAACCCAGTGCCTCTGGCCTTGAGCGTTGATGAATGAGAAAGTATGGCTGCCAAAGCCATGCATATGGCGGTAGGAGTAAGGGATACCACGGTCACTCATCGTAATCGTTACCTGATGCAGAGCCTCGGGCAGGTGGGTCCAGAAGTCCCAGTTATTGCGAGCACTACGCATGTTGGTGCGCGGATCACGCTTAACGGCATGGTTTAGGTCTGGGAACTTGAGCGGATCTCGTAGGAAGAATACAGGAGTATTGTTGCCGACCAGATCCCAGTTGCCCTCTTCGGTGTAGAACTTGATGGCAAATCCACGGATGTCGCGCTCGGCATCGGCTGCACCTCTCTCGCCTGCTACGGTTGAGAAGCGAACGAATAGCTCCGTTTCCTTACCAATCTCGGAGAAGATCGCCGCACGGGTGTACTTAGTAATGTCGTGGGTTACGGTAAACTTACCAAAAGCCCCCGAGCCTTTGGCGTGCATACGACGCTCGGGAATCACTTCACGGTCGAAGTGAGCAAGTTTCTCGATAAACCAGATGTCCTGCAGGAGCATGGGACCACGTTTGCCTGCTGTGGCCACATTCTGGTTGTCCGCAACGGGAGCACCAGCTGCAGTAGTCAGTTTGTTCTTTGTTTCCATAAAATTCTTGATTTATAGTTAATAAATGAATGGTTGCTATTGTTTCTGTTTCTTGATTTGGTTTACGTATTCGTCTAGTCGTCGCTTGTCTTCTGGGCTGAGGAAGCCTGTCTTCGATTGCAGTGTCTCGACCTGCTCGACATCACGTAGGCTTAGGTATCTCTTCATGCCTCGAAACATGCTCCCAGTGCGAAACTTGTAGGTCGAGAAGAGGAGCAGATGCTTGGGCAATGAGGTTGGGAGCTGTTTGGCAAAATCAACCCATCGATGATTGGGATATTGATTGATGACAAACCAGCCGCTCGTCCAGCAACCCAGCAGTAGCAGGTCGCATTCCTCGAGCATCTCTGGTTTGAAGTCTGCTGTAGCGCAGCACTTCACGCTCATCCCTTTGGTCCATAAGTGCATCGCCATCTCTCGGGCATACCCTGCTGTTCGACCTCGACGACTGTGATAGACTATTGTTGCTTTCATCTCATTCTATCAGATAAATTACCCTATTCTAATTAACTACTACAAATTTAACTGATCGTCTTCACGTAAAAAAACAATAAAATCTATAGAGTAATAGATAGTGATGATATGCCTTCTAGATGCATCTAACTTCATGGGAGCGAAATTTACTTTAAGTTCTGAATTTCTAGGTATTAGCCTTGTTGATAAATAAGACTTATGAATGTTGGAGGGTCTATTGTAGAGAGAGCTTCTTGATACAAAAATCCCCCGAAGGCGATGGCTCGTGCTGATCGTCTTCGAGGGAAAGAGACAGAGGCTTAGCTCCGCCAGCTAGAGGTCGTGAGTGAGGTACTGCTCTATGGTCGGAGCGTAGAAGCGGTGCTCCAGCGTATGGATGCGGTTTGCTAGAGTATCAGCCGTGTCGTCGGGGCGTACGGAGCAAGTCGCTTGCAGCAGATGTCGGCCATGATCGTACTCTTCGTCCACTAGATGGATTGTGATGCCTGATTCGCCCTCTCCAGCAGCCAAAACCGCCTCGTGCACATGATGCCCATACATGCCCTTGCCCCCATAGCTAGGCAGTAGGGCTGGATGGATATTCAGAATGCGATTGGGATAAGTCGCCAGCCAAGGCGGTGTAATCAGACAGAGGTAGCCCGCCAGTACTACCAAATCAACTTCGAGCTCCTTCAGGAGCTTGAGCGGTGCATCCCCCGAACGCATCTCAGCATTTCTGTACTGGTAGCAGGGGATTTCAAGGCGTTCGGCTCTCGCGATTACTCCCGCATCAGCTCGGTTCGTCAGAATGCATGCCACACGAATCGAGGGGTGATTGGCGAAGTACTTAGCTATGGTTTCGGCGTTGGAGCCACTACCAGAAGCAAGGATAGCTAGTTTATTCATAAAAAATAAGTATCTTTGTGCACAAATAATCCGTTCGTGTGCAATTCGCGTTTCATTGAGCGCGGGAGCAATCAGCCGAATGGACATCCAAAAGTAAAGTTAATATAGTAAATTATAAACTCAAAACTAAAGAAGATTATGTCACAGATTGAAGAAAAGGTAAGAGAGATCATCGTAGAGAAGCTAAACTGCGAAGCATCTGAAGTAACTCGTGAAGCAAACTTCTCAAACGACCTAGGTGCAGACTCTCTAGATACCGTGGAGCTGATCATGGACTTCGAAAAGGAATTCGGTATGTCAATTCCCGATGAAGACGCTCAGCAAATCAAGACTGTAGGCGACGCTATCGACTACATCGAGAAGAAGCAGAACTAATTCTCTCTCCCGATATGGAACTCAAGAGAGTAGTCATCACAGGTCTAGGAGCTATCTCACCTCTCGGTAAGACAGCTCCCGAGACTTGGGAAGCCCTCAAAGCTGGCAAGAGTGGGGCTGCGCCCATCACGCTCTTCGATGCTAGCAAGCATAAGACGCACTTTGCTTGCGAGGTGAAGGACTTCAATGTGAATGACTATATAGATCGCAAAGAGGCGCGTAAGCTAGACCGCTACGCCCAGTTTGCGATGATTGCAGCCGATGAGTGTCTCGTAGACTCTAAGCTCGACCTTGATGCCGTAGATAAGACTAAGGTAGGTGTCATCATAGCCTCTGGTATTGGAGGTCTAACGACCTTCGAACAGGAAGTGCGTGACTACAACCCCGAGTCGGGGCCTCGATTCAACCCATTCTTCATCCCTAAAATGATCTCGGATATTGCCGCAGGTCACGTGTCGATGAAGTATGGTTTCCACGGGCCTAACTACTCTACTGCGTCAGCTTGTGCCTCAAGTACCAACGCACTTATCGATGCGTGCCACCTCATTCGCCTAGGCAAAGCTAAGGTAATCGTAGCTGGGGGAGCAGAAGCATCTATCTGTGCTGCTGGTATCGGTGGCTTCAACGTGATGAACGCTCTGTCTACACGAAACGACGAAGCCGAGCGTGCTTCTCGTCCGTTCTCGGCGAGCCGTGACGGATTCGTCATGGGCGAGGGTGGTGTATGTATGGTGATCGAGGAGCTAGAACATGCACTCGAGCGTGGCGCACACATCTACGCCGAGCTCGTAGGTACTGGTCTCTCTGCCGATGCCTACCACCTGACGGCTACTCACCCAGAGGGTCTGGGAGCTAAGCTCGTAATGAGCAACGCTCTCGAGGACGCTGGCCTCAAGCCCGAGGATGTAGACTACATCAACGTACACGGTACCTCTACTCCTGTAGGGGACATCTCGGAGACTAAGGCGATTAAGGATGTATTCGGCGAGCATGCATATAAGCTCAACATTAGCTCGACTAAGAGCATGACAGGGCACCTCCTTGGTGCTGCTGGTGCTATCGAGGCGATGGTGGCCATCAAGAGCGTAGAGGAAGACATCGTTCCCCCTACGATTAACCATGCCGACGACGACTGCGACCCAGAGATCGACTACAAGCTCAACTTTACGTTCAACCAGGCTCAGAAGCGTACGGTCAACGTAGCGCTATCCAACACCTTCGGTTTCGGCGGTCATAATGCGAGCGTGATCTTCAAGAAGTACCAAGGTTAATCCTTACATAAGATTATATCGCTCATGTCTGTTATCAGCATGATTCGTAATATCATCAGACGAGCCAAAAGGCTCCTCGGGCTTCGTTCCGAGGAGCCTTTGCTTCGTCTTGGTGAGGTGTTGGGCTTTGAGCCTCAAGATATTAGTTACTACCAACTAGCATTTACGCACAGCTCCTGCTGTCTAACTGATGAAGCTGGGCATAAGGTCAATAACGAGCGTCTGGAGTATCTGGGCGACTCCGTGCTTGCCACGGCTGTGAGCCATTACCTCTACCTCCATCATCCACACTGGAACGAGGGCGAGCTAAGCAAACGGCGTGGTGCTCTGGTCAAACGCGCGGTCAATAATGCCGTGGCTAAGCGTATGGGGCTACATAAGATGCTGCGCTACAATAGAGAGATGGGGCAGAGACTTAGCCCCGATACCTACGGCAATACGCTAGAGGCACTCATTGGTGCGATCTTCCTAGACCAAGGTTACGTGCAGGCAGAGACGTTTGTACAGACCAAGGTGCTCCCACTCTTCCAAGAACTTGAAGATAGCCTTGTCGAGCAGACGACCAACTACAAGTCCCTCCTGCTTGAGTGGGTGCAGCAGCACCATCTCGACCTCGACTTCAGGATGCTACAGGAGCCTAAGCGCTCGGGAGGACTCTTCGTCTGTGCGGTCTACATCGACGGCAAACGCATCAGCTCGGGGCGTGGAGGCAATAAGAAAGAAGCGCACCAAGAGGCCGCTCATGTAGCTCTAGCGGCACTGCGCAAGGTAGACCCTACAATCCCTATCTCGGATAACTAAAACAAATAACAGAATGAAAAGATGGATCGCCCTAGCCCTCGTGACTTTGCTCACCGTACAGCTGGCTTGGGGGCAACAGGCAGCCGACAGACTCATCGGCACATACTATACAGCAGGCGCCAAAGGCAAAGTGCGCATCAGCAAGCAGGGAAATAAGTATAATGGCGTGCTGATCTGGATAAAGACGCCCGGCGCGCTCGACAGCAAGAATCCCGACGCAGCGCAACGCTCCAAGCCTCTGGCGGGCAAGCTCATCCTAACGAACTTCGTCTATGATGGCGATGACGTCTGGGAAGACGGCAAAATCTATGACCCCGAGAGTGGCAAGACCTATAGCTGCAAGATCACACGTCTGAGCAATGGCAATCTAAAGGTTCGCGGATTCATAGGCGTATCGCTTATCGGTCGAACAACAGAATGGACGAGGCTCTCCGAATAGAGCCCCGTCCATTTTCTTTTATACCGTGCAATTCTACACAATCACTAGCCCTCGAAGTTGAGCTCGAAGAGCAGATCGTCGGCAAACTCACGATAGATTGGCTCCGAAGACTCCGCCCATGCTTGGAGTTCTGGTCGCTCGAGCATCACAGCTTTGGCCTTGGCATCGGCACGT
This sequence comes from Porphyromonadaceae bacterium, assembly GCA_030528445.1. Lineage (GTDB taxonomy): Bacteria > Bacteroidota > Bacteroidia > Bacteroidales > Porphyromonadaceae > Porphyromonas. The sequence goes on from JAUMYV010000074.1 coordinate 7,455, forward strand.
CCCCAGCGCTTGAGCATGAGTAGCGTCGCCTGCTGTTTGGCGGTGATGTGCTCCGTCTCCTCTGCATCTAGAGCCGCGAAGGCTCGACCCATCAGTCGAGCGCGTAGATGCTCGCCCTGTACTTGCCAGCCACGACTCAGCCACCGCGCTAGGCTGATGAAGCCCACGGGTAGGATATCCTGATAGTTATTCTCCTCGTCCAGTATCCAAGTGAGTGCCCACTGAGGGGCATCGCTACATCTATCGAGCAGATGCTTGGCCAAGCAATCCCTTAGCTCGGGGTTGGAGAATGAAACCGAAGCTAGATAAGTCGCCACATCCATCGTTACCTCCTCGGCTGGATAGATGAGCTGACCAATCAGCTTGAGCTCGCGCACATCACGACTGAGCAGATAGCGTGCCAGATCGGCAGACTGTGGTAGTGCCTCTGCCCGACGCTGGATGTACTCAAGGGTCAGCCCAAAGTTAATCCCATAGTGCAAGCCTTTCTCTCGCATAGAGGACGAGATCACGCCGTCCATCGAGGTGCGTAGACCAGCCCTTAGCTCCTTGGCTATGGCGAGCGTCTGCTCGGTAGGGTGTGGCGAGCGTAGCTCCTCGATAGCTACCGAGTCGGTCGGTAGCGTTGCGTAGTCGTGGCTGTAACGTAGCATCTGCTCGGCATACCCTTCATCGTAGTGCGCCACGACGTCGGCAATGCCTCCGTCCTCGAAGACGAGCTCTAGGCGCGGATTGACGAAGCCTCGGTAGGGCGCGATGCCTAGCTTGGCATATCGCTCTAGGATCTCGGCATGCTGATCCTCAAACACTCGAACGGCATAGCCCTCCACGAGCGCACGAGCCGCCTCGTAGTCCCCCTCGCTCTTGATGCGCTGTATCTCGGCCAGTAGCGAGGCGATAGAGGCACGCACCTTCTTGTAGTCATGCACAATGAGCTCTATCCCACGCACCTCTATTTGCTGATCTGCAGCCGAGCGGGCTAGCACATAGCGGGCAATGAGCGCTCTATTGCGCATGTGTGCCTCCTCAATCTTGTGCCCAGGACGGATGCGCACGAACTGGGTGATGAGTCCATTGAGCAGATAGCGGTAGTAGCACGCCTTGTATGCCTCCCCGTCGGGCAGTAGCCCCATCTCGACGAGCTTCTCGTCCGCCATGTAGTAGAGGGCGAATAGGTCTGCCCTAGCCTCCTCTATCGTCGAGCCGTATGCCCCGAGTGCATCGGGCGACACACCTGGGAGCAATTGCCCCGAGCCATGTCCTAGGCATTCGTGCAGGTCGGTATGCAGTGGCTCGGTGATACCTTCGTAGCGATCGAGCATCGCACGCACCTCTCGGTCGGGGATGAAGGCCTCGTCCATGCCATTAGCCCTAGAGGCAAGTCGGTAGGCCTCGTGGATGTTGTCTATGGTAACGGACTTAGAGCCATATTCGGCACGTATCCAGTCCGCATTGGGTAGGTTGATGCCAATCGGTGTGGCGGGGTACGAATCCCCTGCCAGCATCGCGACGGTAACGACCGTGGCGGTGATGCCCTTGGGCTGAGCCTTCTTGAATCGACTATCAATCGGTGCATGTGCTTCGAACCAAGCGGCCTCCTCGCTCAGTTTGCGCGTGCGTAGGCTAGCCTCTTGGTTGCGGATGTGCACCAGCCCCTCCCAGCTCCCTTTCATCCCTAGAGGATCGGTATAGGTCTCGGTGAAGCCGTTGATGAAGTCCACCTGTGGCTCGGTGTCTTGTACCCAAAGTACGCAGAAGCGATTGTAGGACTGCAGATTGCCCGTTTTATAGTAGTCGAGCAGGGCAAGCAGAGCCTCACGTTGAGCATCAGTCTCGGTATAGGCTAGAGCGGCCTTGAGGTGTGTCGAGATGCGCTCCAGTGCCGTGCCATAGAGCCCACCGATGCGGTAGGTCTGCTCGTAGAGCTGTCCATCGCCACTGCGCCCAACTCTGCTGTTTAGCCCGTACGAGGGGGGCGTCTTGCTCTCCTCCTCATCTGTTTGCTTGGCCTGCTCGGCATAGAATACTTCAGCCTCCGCCTGCCAGATACCCTCGTCGTAGAAGTTGACGGATGAGGCCTTCAGTAGATCCTCTGCCCCATCCTGCACAGTGCGCTTGGGCGAACGCTTAGGGTCGAAAATTGCTTGTACTAGATCGTCCACTACGCTTGGCGTCAGGTCGAGCAATTCGCTCCTCTGCTCTTGCACGTCTCTGAGTACCTCACGCAGAAACGCCTCGCTAAACTCGGGCTCGAACTTCTCGCTCCCGTAATGATGATGAATACCCGAGGAGAACCAGAGGCGAAAGAGGTAAACCTCTAGCCCTCGCCACTGCTCACTTGTGCGGTCGCCCTGATAGTGCTGATAGACACCCTCGAGGAAGCGGCGCAGGCGTAGGCCATAGCGGCCGTTTTGGTCGAACGTAATATCTCGCCCAGCTAAGGCGGCCTCGCTCAGATGATAGACGAGGAGTTTGCGCTCCAGAGGTAGGGCGTCGAAGCCGTCGATGCGGTAGCGCAGGATTTCTATATCGGCAAATCGGCAGACCGATGCGCCATTGATTTCTTCTGTCATTGTCTTGTGTATCATTGCCTAGGGGCAATCTTATTCCTTAATAACTAACCACAAAAGTAACACATATCTAATAGGACTAGAGTTCACTTAGGTTGGTGCTCGTTCGCCAGGATTATCGGCGCAACAAAAATTTGCACTTTCGGCGACTTTTCGTGGGCTGAGTGGAAGGAATAGAAATGAGCGGGCAAAAAACGAGAGACCGCGTATTTGCCCCCTAGGAGGCTCTGGGTTGAGTTTGACCTCGTTTTGGCACTTAGTTCTCAGCCGAATGAGAATAGCTGCTTAAAACGTGTTTTTTTTATTTAATTGATAATTAGATAGATAAAATGGAGTTTGCCCCGATTTGATTGAAGTCAGGCTCCGATTTCAGAATTTCTCTGCACTAATCTTTTCGGATGTGTGTACACATCGCGGCGGATTGTAGGACTAATCCGAAAAAATCTCTCAGAGTTTTTCCATGAGAGTGAACCAATCGCCCCCAAATCACTCAGTCGGTTCGCCCAAATTGAGTCAAATCCCTTTACACCTTTTAACCAAAAACGCGAAAAATCGATTTCTCAAATCATGAGATTTTCAGCGTAGCGCGCTACGCTGCTACAGGACAGGAGCTAGCTAGTCGATAGGCGGTGTCTTCAGCTTGTAGCGACGCAGCAGGCGGCGTCGCCGCCCCGCGGGCGGAACGAATCGCTGGGCTGATAATTCTCGACGCTGATCGCTGTAGCACTCCTGTCTCGCTGCAAGGTAAGTCTTCGCATGCCGTCTAGGCATTAAAGAAAAAATGCTACATTTGTGATTAGGTTAATGAAGAGGACGAGCGAGGAAGCCTAGCCCGAGTGTAGCACCCCGAGATCTATAGGCCACCAACCGCCCCAGTATGTAGCTCAAAACGAACAAAACAAACGTTTAACACATAAAAATTTAAGGTTATGAGTTTCCTATCTCAAGACAAGCTGACTATCATCGGTGCTGGTGGTATGATCGGCTCAAACATGGCTCAGACAGCCGCCATGATGCGCCTAACACCCAACATCTGCCTCTATGACCCATTCCTACAAGGTCTAGAAGGGGTAGCTGAAGAAATCCGTCACTGCGGATTCGAAGGGCTTAACCTAACTTTCACAAGCTGCATCAAGGAAGCCCTCCAAGACGCCAAGTATGTCGTGTCGTCTGGCGGGGCCCCCCGTAAGGAAGGTATGACGCGCGAAGACCTGCTCAAGGGCAATTGCGAAATCGCAGCTCAGCTCGGTAAGGATATCAAGGCTTATGCCTCTGGGCTCAAGCATCTGGTGATTATCTTCAACCCCGCCGATATCACAGGTCTTGTAGCGCTCGTACACTCTGGCCTCAAGCCAAGTCAGGTAACCACTCTTGCAGCTCTAGACTCTACTCGTCTGCAGAGCGAGCTTGCCAAGCACTTCGGCGTACAGCAGAGCCAAGTAGAGGGCGCACGTACATACGGTGGCCATGGCGAGGCTATGGCGGTATTTGCTAGCACAGCCAAGGTGGCAGGTCAGCCACTTGCCGACCTCATCGGCACAGACAAGCTCTCGGCTGAGGAGTGGGAAGCCCTCAAGAAGCGCGTTACTCAGGGTGGTGCCAATATCATCAAGCTACGTGGTCGCTCTTCATTCCAGAGCCCAGCATACGTTTCTATCGAGATGATTGCTGCTGCTATGGGCGGTAAGCCATTCACTTGGCCTGCAGGTTGCTTCGTGCAGCTCCCTGGCCTCGATAACGTAGTGATGGGTATGGAGACAATCATCGACAAGGATGGTGTACGCTACAGCCCAGAGATTAAGGGCACAGAAACCGAGAAGGCAGCCCTTAAGGCTAGCTACGAGCATCTAGTGAAGATGCGCGACGAGGTAATCGGTATGGGTGTAATCCCCGCCGTAGCCGACTGGAAGACGGTTAACCCTAACCTCTAGCCCTCTAGAGCCAAAGGTCTAAGACCTATCAAAGTAGGGGCTGTGTCAAAATTGTCTTTTGGCATAGCCCCTCTTCTTTTGGGTTGGTCT
>JAUMYV010000075.1 GCA_030528445.1 Porphyromonadaceae bacterium
TGTGAAGTTCAATCAATCGTTCCCAATCGCCTTCTCGTTTGCGCCAATTTCAGCCTAATTCGTTTACATCCTTTAACAAAAAAACGCGAAAAGTCGATTTTTATATTTTCGTTTTTCAACGCTGCACGTAGCGTTGCGACAGGACGGAACTAGCCAATCGAAAGGCGACTGTTTTCAGCTTGTAGCGACGCCGCGTGCTACGTCGCCGACCATCGGGCGGAACGAATGCGCAAGACCTAGGCGAGCGAATGAAGCATTAGGCACGCACCTACCATATTGATAAATACTTACCTTTGTTACAGTAGAAATACTCGAACATATATTATCCATATAAATAGCTTACTCAATGATTTCTTGGTGCAGAGCCCTACTGCTAGGCCTTATACTAGGCCTATCCTCCAACTCAATACACGCACAGCACATTACAGGGCGCGTCCTTGATGAGAAAAACCGAGCTATAGATCAAGCACTTGTTTGGATCACAGACTCCACAGACAGCACTCTTCTGGGGCAAACCTACTCCGATATACAAGGGAGATTCACCCTACCCATCCAGAGCAAGCCAAGTATGCTACATATCCGTAGTATGGGCTATATCTCACACACTCAACATCTATTACCCTCGAAAAGCAACATACAGCTCGCGGATATTAGGCTCAAAGATGAGTTAGGCGATCTAGACGCACTAGAGGTCGTAGCCCAGAAGCGGCTGCTAATGCTCTCTCGCCGCTCTGGCAAGTTAGTCCTCGATGTAGAGAGAAGCCTAGATGCACAGGGAAGCAATGCTCTAGAGCTTGTACGCAAAATACCGGGCATGTCGGTAAACGAGGGGAGCAAAACCCTTCGATTCTCGGGCAGGGGCAATATCCTAGTGCTGATGGACGGCAAACAAACACGGATGCAAGAAGCCGAATTGATTGCTCTGCTTAGATCGACGCCATCGTCCTCTATCAAAAACATTGAACTGATGACTAACCCCTCTATTCTGTACGACGCAGAGGGGTCGGGAGCAGCCCTCAACATTGTCTTTAGGCGAAGAGCACATGAGGGCTATAACCTATCAATCAATACAGGAGCAGCCTACTGGTATCACCTAAGACAGAACCTAGACGCCTCGGCGAGCTGGAAGCGAGGAAAGCTATCGCTCTGGGGGCGATACAGCCATGACCTCGGAGCCTCAGGTTATTGGTATGGAGGAGTTCGTCTACAGGAAGGCCTGCGCTACGAGACTCACTCTACCGACACAGATAGACGTGGCTACGCTTCGGGAGCGGCAGGTGCAGAGTGGCAGATTGGCCATCGGCATCGCGTACTGCTAGAGCTATCAACCAACTTAATGTCTGGCCCCGGGGATATACAGACCTACAATTATATTGCAGATGCCACAACCCAAGTGCCTCTCTATTCGATTTATTCGGAGAGCAACTACTTGGCGCAACGCACCAATCGATACACCGTGAGTAGCTCCTATATCTACGAACCTCGCGATGGCTATCGGTTGGGGCTTGACCTCGACTATAGTCGCTTCTCTGGAGCATCACACATCGAGCAACCTAATACATTCTATAGTCGACATGGCGCAGTAGATTCTATGCGGAAATATGAGTCGCGAGGCAAGCGTCTGTTCGACCTCTATGGAGTGAGCCTAACCTACGAGCAACCATTACTCGGGGGCAAACTCTCCTCTGGGGCGAAGTATAGTGCGGTCACGTCCAACAATGGCTACCGCAGGGAGCAGTTGGAGACAAGCGAAAAGTACCTCCTAGACACGAACGCCTCAAACGACTTTGATTACGACGAGTACATCGGAGCTGCTTATTTACTCTACGAGAGAGCTCTAGGGGATAGGTGGCGTGTCTCTGGAGGCATTCGCCTAGAGCATACTACGACGCACACACATCTACACTTATTGGACATTCGCTCACAGAGGCACAGCCCCACCGATAGAGGATATCTAGATCTATTCCCCTCGGCTAGCCTATCGTATGCTCTAGGACAAATGGGAGCACTCTCCCTATCTATCGGGAGACGTATCGACCGCCCTCAATACGCCAACCTCAATCCCATAGACGAAGCTCTAGATGGCCTGACCTCTTGGCGTGGTAATCCCTTCCTCAAACCGCAAAAGATGTGGCGAACCGAACTGGGGTGGCAATATCGCCAAGCCAACCTCTCGGCTAGTTGGTCTCACACGAATGACTACTTCGTGAGTGTACTCGACACGATAGCAGGTGGCCGTACAATCACCACGCCAATGAACCTAGGCACTCAACGTATACTCAATCTCTCGGGCAATCAAGGTTTGGAGCTGGGAAGAAGTTGGCAGCTGATGCTCTCGACCAATGTTTTCTGGCAAGAGAATCAACTCGCCTATAGCCCTACAAGGCTATTTCGACTCTCTCGATGGGGGGCTAACGCTACGGCACAGCTCTCCATGCCCATCGTCTGGGGCATACGAGGGGAGGTGCTGGGGAGCTACCACACAAGGAGGCTAGGAGGCTCAACCGATATTTCAGCTGCTACAGGTCGTGTGGATGTGGGACTACAGCGATCTTTTCTACACGATCGGCTGAGCATTAAGCTGGGATTAAGTGATGCCTTCTGGAGTAGCCATTGGAATGGCATCAACCGCAACGATGCTTTCTCTCTAGAGGCATACGGGCACAGCGAGTCGCGACTGGTGAGCATCAACGTGAGCTATCAGCTAGGAGGGGGCAAAAAGCACGAGCATCAACGTACATCTGGGATTGAGACCGAGCAGAGCCGCCTATAAACAAAAAGATGTATAGCCGCATAATCGTTATCTTTGCCTCTTGGTGTCGGAGCACATAGCTATGCCACCTATAATGCAATTTGATTGATAGCGCTATATGAAATATCTTATCGTTGGGCTTGGCAATATCGGTTATGAGTACGAGCCCACACGCCACAATATCGGCTTCCGCATCGTGGACCATCTAGCCAAGAGCCTAGGTATTACCTTCGAAACCAAACGCTACGGAGCAGTAGCCAAGGGACGGGTGAAGAGTGCGGAGCTCGTTCTGCTCAAACCCTCTACCTATATGAACCTAAGTGGCGAGGCTGTACGCTACTGGATGTCTACCGAGAGCATCCCCATAGAACGCGTGCTCATCCTCGTAGATGACTTAGCGTTGCCCTTCGGCACGCTACGCCTCAAGCCCAAAGGGAGTGATGCGGGGCACAATGGACTTAAAAACATTGCCCTACTGCTCAAAACAGAGGGCTACGCACGCCTGCGCTTCGGCATCGGGAGCGACTATCCACGTGGCGGACAGATCGAGTTCGTACTCGGAGCCTTCGAAACGGAGGAGGAAGAACGTCTGCCCGAGTTGCTCGAACGTAGCTGCGAGATCGTCAAGAGCTTTGCCCTACAGGGCATCGCACGCACGATGAATCAGTTCAACTCATAGGACTTATGGATACGGGGGGGCTCATCGATCGGCTCGGCCTGAGGCGACTCATCCACGGCAGTAGCTCGTGGATAGACCAGCACAACTCGGTGCGCATCATCATCGTGGTGACGGCGATTGTGCTAGCAGTGGTTTCGCTCGTGGTATCGGATCGGCTCGTCAGACAGATGAGCCAAGATGAGCGCGTGAAGATGGAGGTTTGGGCACAAGCCACTAGGGCTATGGCCACGAGCGACTATCAGCACACGCTCAACTTGATGTCGCAGATTATGCTACAGAACAAGACCATCCCCGCCATTATGGTCAACGAGCAGGGCGAAATCATCTCCTACAACAACATCGACCTGCCACGCAAAAACCCACATCTCTACCTCTACGAGAAGCTACAGGAGTTTCGCGAGTCGTCCTATCCGCCCATCATCATAGACTCCACGCCACCCACCTACATCTATTACTCCGACAGTAAGCTCCTTAGTCAAATTACGATCTTCCCGTACGTGCAGATTGTCGTCTTCTTGATTATCCTCGGAATGTCGAGTCTAGCGATCTACAGCCTCAAGCGTGCCGACCAGAATAGCATCTGGGAGGGGCTCTCTAGAGAGACTGCCCATCAGCTCGGGACACCAATCTCTTCGCTCATGGCTTGGCGAGAGCTACTAGCAGCCTCCGACACCGACCCGATGGTCGTGCACGAAATGGGCAAGGACATCCAGCGTCTAGAGATAATCGCCGACCGATTTCAGAAAATCGGTTCGGTGCCCAACCTCAAGCCCTCGAACCTAGGCGAACTGATTCTGCGTACGATCTCCTACCTACAGCCACGCATATCGCCACAGGTGGAGCTCATCGTCGTAGAACCAGAAGAGGATAATATCTACGCCAAGATGAGCGAGCCACTCATCGCTTGGGTGCTGGAGAACCTGATCAAGAATGCTGTAGATGCGATGCAAGCCAAAGGCAAGATTACCATCAGCTACGGCTTGCTGGGCAAAGGCGTGTACTGCGACGTCGCCGACACGGGGCGTGGGATTCCTTGGCGTAAATTCGAGACCATTTTCCGCCCCGGCTACTCGACACGCCAGAGAGGTTGGGGACTCGGGCTATCACTCGCTAGACGCATCGTGGAGGAGTACCACAGCGGACGCATCTTCGTCAAGCAGTCGGAGCTAGGCATCGGGACGACCTTCCGCATTACCCTAACCAAAGCAGTACCACCATCGGCCGAATAAAGACTAACTATGAGCATCGACCTACTACTTACTTTCGTTCAAGATAACTGGATCGCCCTCGTGGCAGCACTCATCAACTTCGTTTGGGTTTACCTCGAGTATCGCGCGAGCGTTTGGCTATGGCCCGTGGGGATCGTGCTCCCGATCTTCTACATCATCGTATCGCTAGAGGCGCATTACTACGGCAATGTCGCCATCAACGTCTACTACCTCATCACAAGCATCATCGGCTGGTGGATGTGGCTACGCAAGGGGAGCGACGCCGACGATGGGCGCATCACCACGCTCACGCCGATACGCGGGTTTCTCAGCCTAGCCGTAGCAGTGCCAAGCTACTTCGCCATTCTGTGGTTTCTACGGAGCTACACCGAGAGCGTCCTCGACTGGGCCGACGCTCTAGCTACGGTAATTTCCTTCGTCGGGATGATTTGGCTGGCGAAAAAGTGGCGAGAGCACTGGGTGTGCTGGATCGTAGCCAATGCCATCAGCTCTTGGCTCTTCTATCTCTCGGGCGATATGATCTCGTGCGTGGTATTCGTCATCAACTTCGCTGTGGCCATACTCGGCTACATCAACTGGATTAAGCTACAAAAAGCGCAACCCGATGAAGCACTATCCTAAGCTAACCGCCCAAACAGCCCCCAAGACAATTGTTCTAGCTAATGGGGCATTCCCCACAGCTCCCCTACCTCTGCAGCTCATCGATGCTTGGATCGAGGGCACAGAGGGGTATCATCTAGTCTGCTGCGATGGCGCAGTGAATAAGCTCGCCGACTATACCAATCGACTCCCCGATGCCGTGGTGGGCGATCTGGACTCCCTCAGCCCAGAGGTCAAGGCACGGCTTGGGCAACGCCTGCACCACTTCCCCGACCAAGACACCAACGATCTAACCAAGACGATGCACTTCGTCAGCGAGCAGCTCGGGCTTAGAGCGATTACTCTGCTCGGTGCCTCGGGCGGACGAGAGGATCATCTACTGGGAAACCTATCCTTGCTCCCAACCTATGTAGACCTTGTGGACGAACTAGTGATGCCGACGGATACAGGGCACTTTCGTCTACTTAGCGCACGCTCTAGCCTAGAGGTGGAGATTGGTCAGCAGATCTCGATCTTCAACTTCTCCCTCTCCCCTATCAGCCTAGAGGGCGTACACTGGCCTCTGCAGGACTACACTCTGCCACAGCTGTGGTGCGGAACGCTCAATCGTGCCGACGAAGAGGTCATTCGCCTGCAGACCACAAGTCCTGTACTGCTCTACTTGGCGGACCTCATCACCTGATGTATGCTTAAACGATTGCCATCTCTGGCGATGCTCCTAGTCGCCTTGCTCGCCTCTACTCCCCTCAAGGCGCAGCGTCTCCCTGTCGATTATGAATTTCTGGCGCGTCTGGCGCGCCTACGCCCCCACGAGCCGTGGCGCAACGATGGTGGCTATCGCCTGCTCGACTACATGCTCGACTCTGCCCAGCTCGACAGGGCAGGGACAAAACACCTACTCCCTCAATTACTACTCGGGACTAACTTCGTCCTCACTCCCAAGCTCACACTCTCGATAGATGGCGTGATCAATACGCTCGTGAGCTACAACGAGCTCGATGGTGTCTGGCTGGGCTACGAAGCACAACTAGTCTATCAGCCCAGCACCGAGGCTAAGCTGATGCTGCGCTCGTCCAACAACTATGCGCTCTCGAACAAGAAATTGTATAGTGAGAATCACCTGCTCTACTATTTGGGGACGGGTGTCGATGCGATGCTACTACTCTCTGGGGGCTATACCTCACGCGAGACGGCATTCCTTACCCCCACGGAGCAGATGGCTGATCGCTACCCTGGGCTGATCGGCACCAACTCCCCGATACGCCACTACCACAAGCCTTATCTCTCGTGGCGTGCCAAAATCCAACCCTTCTCCTACATGCGCTTCTCCATCATGGGGGTATATGAGCAGCGTAACCCCTATCTATCCCTACCTAATATGCGCAAGCATCAGGTGCTCCTGCTGGAGACGGATCTCACCTTCGACCTAAGTGGTGCGAACTCGTCTCACCGCTACCTCTACGACCATCCGATCATTCGCCCTAGCGGCTACGAAGGCATCGAGATTGGCTTCCGACTGCGCAAGGCCTACGGCGATGCTGCATCGACCACGAAGGCTAATCCGTTTAGCCGCTACCTGATGGGCGAGCTCAACCTCCGCTCGGCTCTATCGCTCTCGCCGACGCAGTGGCTCGATCTGTCGCTCACTTGGGGTGGCTTCTTCTCCTCGGGCTATATGAGCGATGCCGACAGACGCTACTTCCCTAGTATGGGGTTTGCTGGGCGACGCCACTTCGCTAGTACGTGGGTAACGATGCCCGAGACTTTCTCCTCCGATACCTTTTGGGTAACGACGGGGCTAAACTATTCGGCTAGCAACCTCCTCTTCGGGCAGGGACGAGGATACACGCGCTTCGTGGACGAGGCACTACACCTGCGCACAGCTCACACACGCAGAGATCACTACCTAGAGGCTGGCTACTCGGTAGGGTTAGGCGAATTCTGTCGCTTCGGTGTCTTTGCGGGTACAGACTTCGTTTCGGATATTCCTCGCCTAAGCGCATCGGTGAGCATCCCAATGCTCTTCCTGCTGAGCACTTGGAGCGAACGGGAATAAGCACATACCCCAAAAAGCTGAACCCCAGCAGACACAATCGCAGTGATTGGTCTACTGGGGTTCGGCTTTTTTATCGAGAGACTACCTCGTCTCCTACTTGAGGCTTGGTGCTAGTGCAAGCACGCGCGCCATATCGGGATTGCTTAGGTACTTGGCAAACTCGATGTTGTCAGCTACGCCAGAGAGCATAGATGGGTCTAGCTTAGCAACCATCTCTAGAGCTTCGGTAGCGAGCTTTACATTGCCAGAGCGTGCACCTACGACTGCCTTGATCAGGTGCGTAGTAGCGTCGGGCGTGGCTACAGCAGAGAGGGTCTTGAGTGCCTTAGCATAGTTGCCATTGAGGAGCTGTGCTACGGCAGCGTTGTTGCTAAGCGTCTCGCCGAAAGCAGTCTCAGCCTTGGCATACTCACCCTGCTTGAGGTAAAGATAGCCGAGTGCCTGACCAAGCTCTGGCGCATCTGTAGCAGAAGCAATGAGCGTCGTGGCCTTCTCAGCCTCACCCTTGGCGAGAGAGATCAGACCTTGGTTCATCTTCGTCACAGAGTTGTCGGCTCTCTTAGACGCTTGGTTGAACCAAAGCTCTGCCTGATCGAGCTTGCCCTGAGCGAATAGCAGAGCACCGATGTTGTTGTAAGCCTTGTAGTCCTTGGGGAAGATCTTATTCACCACTTGGTAGATGCTCATCTTCTCCTCGGGAGTCTTGGCTAGCGTAGCGGCATAGAGTAGCTCTTCGATGGTCAGATGACCCGGAGCCTTGGCTACCCAGTCTTGGATCTCGGCATCACTCTTCCCGATGATCTTGACGTTGGCCAGCAGGCGAGAGCGACGTAGCTTGGGCAGAACCTCGTCGGCGAGCTGGCTGAAGACGGCAGAGATATTGCGGATCTCACGCTCACGCTGCTCTGGGTCTGGGTACATAGAGAGTACGCGTAGTACAAGCTCCTTGTCCTGCAGGTCGCTCTGCTCGACAAGCGTCTTGAAGCCCTCCCAGTCCTGAGCCGTGTAGTGGGCGTCGATGTCTACGCCAGAGAGCTTCTGCTTGCGAAACTGCTGCTTGAGCGAAGCGGTCGTATTGCGCTCACGAGCCTCACTAAGGCGTTCGTTGAGCTTAGCACCACCATCGGGCGAAGCGTAGGCCTGTACCTCCACAGACACTTCTTGGTCTGGAGCCTCCTTGGCGTTCTGCACGATGTATGCCCACTCCTCTACATCCTCCTTGTTGATTTCGCTCGAGCGAACGTTGGACTGCTGGATCTGGAACATGATGTTGGCATCGTAGGTCTCCTTGATGATGCGCTGGAAGCCATCGGGAGCGATAGCAGGATGCACACCACGCAGCGTAGCTAGTGCTTCGGTAGCGATGATGCCACTGCCGATCTTCAGATCAGGGAGCTTGACGCTCTTGCTACCGATCTTGCCGTGGAAAGTCAGATACAGCTCGCTCTTGGCCATCTCGCTCTTGTAGGGAACGCTGAAGTTGAGCACGACGTTGCCTCCGTCCTTATAGGCCACAACGACATCGTTGCCATAAACCTTCTCGCCTTGGTAGGTATGTGTTTTCCCCCACTTCTCGCCACCCTTGTAGCGCAGTACTGGGGTAATCTTGAGCGTAGCTCTCTTGGGGAAGCTCTTGGCTGGGAAGCTGATGTGCACCTTGGCTGGCACCTCACCTCCACGCACCTCTAGGGGCTGAGGCTCTGCCGTAACGTGCTTAGACGTCAGGGGGCGGAACTTAGCTCCACAGCTTGATAGTACGAACGCTGCCGCACCAACGAGGGCAAGCGAACGAAGCATCTTTTTTTTCGTCATTTCTGATAAGTTTATAAAGGGTATAATGATAGCTTGAGACCTCTACGTCTCTGCCATAGAGGTAAACCTACGGCTAGGATAGCACCCAGCAGTAGGAGAATCTGTGCCGCGATGGAGATGCCCTCGGTGATGTGGATGGACTGGGGGTCGAAAGTCATCTCTAGCTGATGCCTACCAACTGGGATCTTTGCCGCTCGAAGGGCATAGTTGGCTCTGATGATCTTGGCAGGCTCTCCGTCTATGGTCAGCGACCAGCCGTGTGGATAGTAAACCTCGGAGAAAACCAGCAGACGCTCGCGGTCTGTGCTCACCTCGTAGCTCGCCTTATTAGGCTGATAGCCGACTAAGCGAACGGACGTCTGCCCCTGCTCTGCGGAGCTAAGAGACAACCCCTTGGCTTGCTCCTGCTCTAAGATTACGGTCGTCGAGGGGTCGAAGTCCTCGAGGGTGGCCATCTCGGCACTGGCACTATCTACAATGCGGATCGAATCGACGAACCAAGCTGCGCCAAGAGCTTCATGATTGCGCGTATAGAATAGCCCAGCCTTCTGATCGGCCGAAATGATGTAGCGCACATCCAGCATATTCAGCACTGCTCGATTACCCTTGCTCAGCTGATGCTCGATGAGGTCTTGGTAGCGGCTAAGTTTAGCAGCGTGATAACCACCGACGCTACGGTGCATATAGCTCGTCGTAGCGTCCTGGAATGTACCCACGCTCGTATTGAGCACTCGGTAGTGCGGGTCTGTATCCTGAGCAATAGCTCTATCGACACTGGTAACGGGGCGAGCCTGTAGCTCAACCTGTTTGAGGTCGATGAACTTCTCGTCATTGAGGTAACGCTTGTCTACCATCCACAGATCCACGAAGGTGATACCGATGACCAGCCCAAGCGTCACAGCTCTGCCCAGCTTGCCTAGGCTGTATAGGTAGCAGACGCCTAGGCTCAAAACAATGATGAGCAGACTACGCCAGGCATCGGCCGAGGCAATAGAGGCACGCACATACTTGAGTTGAGTGAGGATCTCCGATACGGCGGGATTATCGAGCAGTGCTGCGCGAAACATCTCATTCTCTTGAGTGCTCAAAAAGCCGAAGAATGCGCTCGGTGCGAGAGCTACGATGAGGCACACCCCAACCGTTAGGCTGAGCGAGGTAATCAAAGCGGTGCGCTCGGCCAGTACTGCCTTAGGGTGACGCATAAACCCGACAAGCGCCAGCACGGCCAGTGTGGGGATCGTAAACTCTGCCACCACGAGGATCGAAGAAACCGTGCGGAACTTATTGTATAGGGGGAAGTAGTCGATGAATAGATCCGTCAGCCACATCATATTGTGCCCCCACGAGAGCGCAATAGAGAGGACAGTCCCCGCCACGAGTGCCCATTTAAACGGCGTGCGGACGATGAAGATGCCGAGGATAAAGAGAAACATCACGAAAGCGCCTACATAGACGGGGCCAGAGGTGAAGGGCTGGTCGCCCCAGTATTGGTTCATCTGCCCTACATACTGCCTAAGGGGTAGCGGCACATCCTGCATCAGCTCGGGGTTGCTCCCGATGTAGCCCGTCGCTCCGCCATAAGTATTGGGGATAAGCAGCGTTAGTGTCTCAGCCTTGCCATAGCTCCACTGAGTGATGTAGGCTTTGTCTAGACCTCCGCCACTCTTGGCGGCATCATTGGCATGAGCATTGAGCGCCGAGCCTCCACGCATAGTCTCCTGCGTGTACTCGTAGGTATGGTAGAGGTTGGAGCTATTAGCCCCGATCGAGATAAGACCTGCGACGACGGTGATGGCGGTAGCGATAAGGAATCGCTTCATCTGCTTCTCGCGTAGTGCCTCGATGAGGAAAGCAATAAGGATGAATACAATCAGAAAAGCGAAGTAATAGCTCATCTGAATGTGATTGGACATGAGCTGTAATGTAGCGAAAAATGCCGTCACCACACCACCAAGCAGATAGCGTCCGCGGTAAGTCCAGATAATCCCAGCTATCGTCGGGGGAATAAAGGCGAGCACCGTGAGCTTCCAGATGTGCCCTGCATCGATGAGGATGATGAAGTAGCTAGAGAAAGCCCACATGATTGCCCCGAGCATCGCAGTCCAGCGTCCTAGCGAAAGCGAACGCATGAAAACGAAGAAACCCACCAGCATAGCAAATAGGAGCCAGCTATAGCTTGGTAGTAGCGATAGTGGCCACTGGAGCGTATAGAGGTCTTGGGCGTGCTTGAGCGTGGAGAGGGAGGGATAGCTCGGCGAGATCTGATACATGGGCATACCACCGAATAGGCTATTAGTCCAGTATGACGTCTCTCCCGTAGCATCGTAATGGTTGCGCACATCCTGAGCCGTACCACTAGCCCCTGCTACATCCTGCTGGAAGAGCTCTCGCCCCTCGAAGACTGCAGGAGAAAAATAAACGAGGGAGATCAGTGCAAAAAGTGCAACGATTACAATGGTCGGTAGGGCAGCGCGTAGTTTGCCCTGCCATAGAGATGATATTTTTTGCTCCACGATAGCATCTTAATTGATCAAAATTCCCCCAAAAATAACCTAAAAACCTTGTATCTACAAGTTTATCGTCCTCTCATGATGCGGATGGAGAGAGCTGTATAGGGAAATCATTGATAGAGACATATAGGGGACGCAGTGGAGGCGAGGGAATAAAAAGGCAAAGGCGATGTTTCATAATACGTAAACTGCTCAAGTTACTTGCGACATTTGCTCCGCACGGGCTTCGTCATCGGCTTCGGTCATATACTCCAGTGTGCTCCCGTCGCCTCTGCCTCAACGCCTATATTGACACAAAAAAAGCTCGATCTATTGCTAGACCGAGCTTCTATGAGGTGAGATAAG
>JAUMYV010000076.1 GCA_030528445.1 Porphyromonadaceae bacterium
GAAGAAACTACCGAATTCTTATTCCATTCCTTACGCCGAACTCACGTTAATAAGGTATACCCCGAAAGCCACGGCACAGCGCCAAGACACACAGCAAGAGGAGCGGTATTTGATGTAATTGCCCCAAACAAGTAATAAAGCGTTCTCCGTGATTGCGTGGAATCCATTACCTTTGCCGTCAAATACTAATCAAACAAAGATTTAAGAACGAGCGCATGCAACAAAAGCTAGTCATCGTAGAGTCCCCCAAGAAAGCAGACCTTATTCAGGGATTTCTCAAGCAACAAAAACTTACTGACTACAAAGTAATGGCAAGTGCTGGGCATGTTCGAGACCTCAAACAAAAGTCCTTCAGCGTAGACGTCGAAAACAACTACGCGCCCGAATATGAGATCTCGGCAGATAAGCGCAATATCGTCAAAGACCTCAAAGCCGAGGCAAAGAAAAGCGAACTTGTCTACCTCGCATCCGATGAAGACCGTGAGGGAGAAGCCATCGCTTGGCACCTAAGCGAAGCACTAGACCTAAAACCAGAACAGCGCAAGCGCATCGTATTCCACGAAATCACCTCCGAAGCCTTTCTGGCAGCCCTAGACACTCCACGAGACATCGATCAGAACCTAGTAGACGCTCAGCAGGCACGCCGCGTGCTAGACCGCATCGTAGGCTTCGAGCTCTCGCCTGTCCTGTGGCGACGCCTCAAGCCCTCGCTCTCGGCTGGTCGCGTACAGTCGGTGGCCGTTCGCCTCATCGTAGAGCGCGAGCGTGAGATCAATGCTTTCGTCCCCGAGAGTGCCTTCCGCGTGCAGGCGGAGTTTAAGATCTCCTCAGGGCATAAGCTCAAGGCGGAGCTCAACCATCGCTTCGCCACAGAGGCCGAGGCTGTGGCCTTCCTGGAGCAATGCGCCCGTAGCACCTTCGAGGTGGAGAGCATCACCCGCAAGGCTGCCCGCCGCTCGCCTGCAGCCCCCTTCACCACCTCAACTCTACAGCAAGAGGCCTCCAACCGCCTAGGCTACTCGGTATCGCAAACCATGCGCCTTGCCCAGAGCCTATATGAGTCGGGGCACATCACCTACATGCGTACGGACTCGGTGAATCTATCGTCTCTGGCGATGAATACCATCAGCAAGGAGATCACAACCAAGTACGGAGAGCAATACCTACAGCCTAGACGCTACCAAACCAAGAGCAAGGGAGCACAAGAGGCGCACGAAGCCATTCGCCCCACTTACGTAGACCGAGCCACAATCAAGGGAACGCCACAGGAGATCAAGCTCTACGAGCTAATCCGCCGACGCGCTATCGCCTCACAGATGGCCGATGCCCAAATCGAGCGCACGACCATCAGCATCCCCGTAGCAGGGACACCACATGCCTTCGTAGCACAAGGCGAGGTCGTTACGTTCAGGGGCTTCCTTGAGCTCTACATGGACGCTTCGGGAGATGAAGCTAAACTGCTCCCACAGATGAGCGAGGGCGAGAGCCTAAAGCCTCTGAGCATCGGTGCAGACCAACGCTTTACCCAGAGACCAGCGCGCTATACCGAGGCCTCCATGGTCAGCAAGATGGAGGAGCTCGGGATTGGCCGTCCGTCTACCTATGCACCGACGATCCAAACCATCCAAGCCAGAGGCTACGTTGAGCGCACCGATCGCCCGGGTATCGAACGCAACTTCATCGAGCTCAAGCTTGACGGCCATGAGGTTAACCGTACCGTCAAGACAGAGGTGTATGGCGCAGACAAGTCCAAGCTCATACCCACGGATACGGGGCTTGTAGTAAATGACTTCCTCGTGGAGCACTTCCCCAACATCGTAGACTTCAACTTCACAGCACGAGTAGAGGAAGAGTTTGACCAGATCGCCGAGGGGGACCTTGTATGGCAGCAGGTAATCGACCGCTTCTACAAGGACTTCCACCCCGTGGTAGAGCGTGCCAGCGAGCGTAATAGCAACAGCCCCAGAGTAGGTGCGCGTGAGCTTGGCATCGACCCAGCTACTGGGCACAAAGTCATCGCAAGCCTTGGCCGATACGGCTCTATGATACAGATTGGCACCAACGAAGACGAAGAGAAACCTCGCTTCGCCTCTCTACAGCCTGGGCAGTCAATCGAGACAATTACGCTAGAGGAAGCACTTGACCTATTCGCCCTACCCAAGCAACTTGGCCAGTTCGAGGACAAGGTCGTTACCGTAGCCGTAGGTCGCTTTGGCCCATACGTGCGCCATGACGGCAAATTTGCGAGCCTGCCCAAGGGCATGGATCCGATGAGTGTTTCCCTAGAAGAGGCAATTGAACTCATCAAGGCTAAGCGAGAGGCCGAAGAGAAGAGCCTACTACGCACATTTGCAGAGGATGCAGAGCTAGAAATTCGCCAAGGTTGCTTCGGCCCATACATCAAGTATCAGGGCAATAACTACAAGCTTCCCAAGGATGCCGTCATCGACGAGCTAACCTACGAGGCCGTAACCCAAATCATCGCCGAAGCTCCAGCCAAGACGACCAAAGGCAAGCGCGCCACAACCAAGGTTGCGCCCAAAGCCAAAACAACCAAAAGCAAAGCAAACAGCAAGGCTAAAGCTTAATGCGCTACTTCCTATATCTAAGCTACAATGGAGCTAACTATAGCGGTTGGCAGACACAGCCCAATGCCCCTACGGTACAAGAGACCATTGAGCAGGCTTTGGCTACTGTACTACGCTCGGCTTGCCCGATAGTAGGGGCAGGACGCACCGACGCAGGGGTACACGCCCGAGAGATGGTCGCCCACCTCGATCTAGAGCTATCGCGAGCCGAGGCCGAGCAGCTCATCTTTCGCGTCAATAGACTTCTGCCACAGGATATCGCATTGCACCGCATCGTACCGGTGCACCCTGAGGCGCACGCACGCTTCTCTGCCACAGCGCGTACCTACCGCTACTATGTTACTTTCGACAAGCAGCCTTTCGGTCACGAACTGATGCTTCGCTTGCACGCTCCGGTGGATTTCGAGCTGATGAATCGGGCTGCGGCACTACTACCTAGCTTTACGGACTTCACAAGCTTCAGCAAGCTACACACCGACGTCAAGACCAATAACTGTAGCGTGCGTGAGGCGTACTGGCAGAAGCGAGAGGGGAGCACAAGCGAATGTGTCTTCACCATCACGGCAGATCGCTTCCTACGCAATATGGTGCGCGCCATCGTCGGGACGCTCCTACAAGTGGGGCGCGGCAAAATTAGCTTAGAGGACTTCATGCGTATCATTGAGGCTAAGGATAGGTGCGCGGCTGGCTCATCTGCTCCTGGGCATGCCCTCTTCCTTGAACATGTGGAGTATCCAAGCGAGCTATTTCTAGATACCGAGGTAGAGGAGGCCAACATATGATGAGCTCAACGACTGAGATACCTAGCGCGCAGCCTGCAGCTAGACTCCCCAAGCGCGAGCGACTGCATCACAAGAAGCCAGTGGAGGAGCTATTCTCTGGCGGACAGTCCTTCATCGCCTATCCTCTGCGCGCGGTCTATCTACTTGAGCCAATGGAAGTTGAGGCTCGCAGTCGCATCTTAGTCTCTGTCCCCAAAAAGCATTTTAGACGAGCCACCAAACGCAATCGAATCAAACGACTTATGCGAGAGGCTTATCGTCTGAATAAAACGCCTTGGCTCAAATGGCTAGAGAGCAAGGGGCTATATGCACGCATCGCATGGTCGATGGTCAGCAAGGAGCTACCAGAGTACAAGCAAATCGAGCAGGCCATCCTGAAGACTTTCGCCAAAATACAGAAAAGAGAGGAGGAGCAACATGAAGTGGATTAGTAAGCTACTCACGTGGCTATTGCTATTGCCCATCTATTTCTATCGGGCGGTTATCTCTCCCATCACACCGCCATCTTGTCGCTTCACGCCGAGCTGTTCAGTCTATGCCATTGAGGCAATCAAGAAGCATGGCCCCCTCAAGGGGCTATGGCTAGCGATACGACGCATCCTGCGCTGCCATCCATGGGGCGGACACGGACACGACCCCGTTCCTTAGCCAAATCCACGAGCTATGCCCTCCCCTTACATTGATCTACACAGTCACCAGCCGAGCGCGATCACGCCCGAGTTCTTACGCTTACAGAGCCTTAGACTGGGGCAGTCTCCCTTCGAAAACCACCCTTACAGTCTTGGCTTACACCCTTGGTATGCCGAAGACCTATGCCAAGAATCCCTAGATAGACTTATCTCACAGGTCAAAAGCTCTTCGCTCATCTGGGCGATTGGCGAAGCTGGGCTTGACAAGCTGTCATCTATCCCTCTAGATATACAGATTCACTACTTCCGAGAGCAAATTAGACTTAGCGAACGCCTACAGAGACCTCTCGTCATCCACTGCGTACGTGCTTGGAGTGAATTACTTACTCTAAAGCGCGAAAGTCGGGCTACACAAACGTGGATCGTACATGGCTTCAGAGGTAAGGCTCAGCTTGCAAAGCAGCTCCTAAGGGCTGGTTTATACCTCAGCTTCGGCGAATACTTCCAACCCGATAGTCTACGCCTTGCCGATCAAGCCCAGAGGCTCTTCCTCGAGACCGATGAGGCAACCTGCTCAATACAGACAGTCTACAGCAAGGCATCAGCTAGACTCTCGAAGCCGACGGATGTGCTACGCGCCGAAATCGCAGATCGCCTCGCTAGGATCTATCCAGAGATTGATCAATTCGAGTAGGATATATCAAAAACTGGCGCCTCCAACCGATAAATTCGATTGAAGGCGCTAACCTTTTATATCAGCTATCCGAAGTGTTTACTCTCCGTCTTCTTCCTTCATGTTGGTGAAGACATTCTGCACGTCTTCATCTTCCTCGAGCTTATCGATCAGCTTCTGGAGCTGCTCACGTTGCTCTGGCGTTACATCCTTAGTATCATTAGGCAGACGAACGAACTCAGCCGAAGTGATCTCATAGCCTGCTTGCTCGAGGTAGCTCTGAATTGCGGCATTGCTTGAGAATTCGCCATAGAGAATGATTTCGTTTTCGTCCTCCTCTAGTTCATCCACGCCGTAGTCGATCAGCTCTAGCTCTAGGCTCTCGATATCCATATCCTCACGCTTGGTGATATGGAAGATACACTTATGCTCGAAAAGGAACTCTAGGCTACCCGATGTGCCAAGGCTGCCGCCGTGCTTGTTGAAGTAGCTGCGCACATTGGCTACCGTACGTGTGGTGTTGTCCGTAGCAGTCTCTACGAAGATGGCGATGCCGTATGGGCCATAGCCCTCGTAGTTCATCTCCTTATAGTCGGTGAAGTCCTTACTGCTGGCCTTCTTGATCGCACGCTCCACGTTGTCCTTGGGCATGTTCTCCTTCTTGGCGGTCTGCATCAGCACACGCAGACGTGGATTCGTCTCGGGGTCTGGACCTCCAGCCTTGACTGCGATTGTAATTTCCTTACCAAGCTTAGTGAAGACGCGAGCCATATTGCCCCAGCGCTTCATCTTTCTGGCTTTGCGATATTCAAATGCTCTTCCCATTGGTTGAGTATGTTATGATGATGATTAAACTATCTAAGCTCTGCTCCAAGCTCCTTATTGAGGCTTTTCTGGAGCTTATCCATGATGCCATCGATTTGCTTGTCGCTCATGGTCTTCTCCTCGTCTTGAAGGAAGAAAGAGACGGCATAGCTCTTCTTACCAGCTGGCAGATTCTTCCCTTCGTACACGTCAAATAGCTCACAGCCTTTGAGGAGCTTCTTCTCACACTGGCGAGCGATACGCTCTATGTCTGCCATCGAGACTGTAGCATCAATCAGGAGAGAGAGATCGCGCTTGACGACAGGATACTTGGGCAGGTCTCCGATCGTTACCTTGGCACGCTCGGCTTCTCTCTGTATCTGTGCCCACTCTAGCTCGGCATAGTACACGGGTAGGTTGATATCTTCCTTAGCAGCAAGCTTAGGGGCAACCTGACCGAGACGAGCAAGCAGCTTACCGCCACCAGTGCGTACCTCTAGAGCTTTGCCTGCGAAGATGTCCAACTCCACGACAGCCTGCTTGAGGTTCTGTAGCTTGAGGCCTAGACGCGTGAAGATATGCTCTAGATGAGCCTTGAGCTCGAATGGCGATGTCTCTTCCTCTGCGTGCGCCCAGCTATTCTGTACGCGCTGACCTGCAATCCAGATACCTAGGCGCAAATGCTCGGCATAGTCTGCCATAGACGGATCACTGCCCTCCGTCTGATTGTATTCGTAGCAGTTGCCCCACTCGAAGAAGTAGAATGAATGCTGCTGACGACGAAGATTTCGGCTGATGCTATCTAGACCACCGAATAGGAGCGTCTGACGCATCACACCAAGCTCTGCACTTAGCGGATTCATCAGGCGCACAAGTTTGGCCGAGGGATAAGAAATTAGCCCCTCGTAGTCTGCGCCATTGGATAGTGAATTGTTGAGGATCTCTGAGAAACCTGCACCCACTAGCTGCTCGCTGATGAGCAGTCTCCGGCTATACGAGCGGTCGGGTTCTCCCTGCGCACTTAGGTTGGCATGGATATAACCGCTTAGCTCTACGTTATTGTAGCCATAGATGCGCATGACTTCCTCTATGACGTCTACATCTCTCGTAACGTCTATGCGGTAGCGAGGCACAGCAAGCGTCCAAACGTCGCCATCGCGCTCGGTGATCTTGATCTCTAGGCTCTCGAAGATGCGCTCAACCTGATCTACTGGTATGGCCTTACCGATGAGCTTATTCATTTTGTCTAGTGAGAGGCTCACACGATATGGCTCACTCACTACAGGATGATGGTCGCTGATACCACCGTCTATGTATGCCTCTGGGCAGAGCTCTAAGATGAGTGCTGCAGCCCGACGAAGCGCCCACTCGGTACGCTCGGGGTCAAGACCTCGCTCGAAGCGGAAGGATGAATCCGTGCTTAAACCTAGGCGACGTGCAGTCTTGCGCACGCTAGAGGCATTGAAGTTAGCGGACTCTAGGAAGATCGCAGTCGTTCCCTCCGTCGTACCGCTATCCTCTCCACCCATCACACCAGCGATGCAGAGCGGCTTGCCAGCACCATCGGCGATGATGAGGTCTCGCTCGGTCAGGGTACGCTCCGTATGATCTAGAGTGATCATCTTGTCGCCATCCTTAGCTGCACCAACGACGAGCTTCCCCCCCTTGATCTTGTCGAGGTCATAGGCGTGGAGTGGCTGTCCGTACTCGTGCAGGACGTAATTGGTAATATCAACGATGTTGTTGATGGACTTCTGCCCAATAGCCTCTAGGCGGAAACGTAGCCACTCTGGGCTAGGGGATACCTTGATACCACGAACCACAAGCCCCTGGAAGCGGGCAATCAGCTCGGGAGAAACCTTTACCTCAACGGGTAGAGGGCACACACCCTCTACCAGCAAAGCGACCTCGGGCAGGATAGCCCTGGCCGGAGCCACATTCTGAGTCAGATAGGCAGCCAAATCTCGTGCCACACCATAGTGCGAAGTGGCATCTACTCGGTTGGGCGTAATATCCACCTCTAGTACTACATCCGAGACAACCCCGAAGTATTCTGCAGCGGGCATTCCCACGCGAACCTGCTCTAGATCTAGTAGGATGATGCCATCACTATTCGTTCCTACCCCTATCTCGACCTCGCTACAGAGCATGCCGTAGCTCTCTTCTCCCCTGATCTTACTCTTCTTAATGGTAAAGCTCTCCTCACCCGAACCAAGCACTGTGCCGATAGTAGCCACTACGACAGCCTTACCAGCACAGACATTAGGCGCACCACAGACAATCTGCAGAGGCTCAGCCTCTCCGATTAATACGGTCGTTACGCTCAAGTGGTCTGAGTTCTCGTGCTTACGGCACGTCAATACCTCGCCGATCACAAGACCTTTTAGCCCTCCGGGAATGGACTCCACCGTGTCGATAGAGCCTGTCTCAAGCCCGATAGAAGTAAGAGCCGAGGCGATAGCTTCGGGCGATAGGTCGGTTGCCACATAGTCTTGCAACCATTGGTAGGATATATTCATTGCGTTGTAGATGTATCTTAATTATATACCGTTGCTAAGCCACAAAAATAGTCAATTAGCCCCGAAGAACAATTTCGTCTGCAGTCTCCAATCCGATATCTCTACCTCCAGCGGGCTAGAGGTATCCATGCTGGCGCATCAGCACCTCGGTCTGGGCGATTTTCTCAGACATCGGAAGCAAAGCATCGAGGTAATGCAGCGTAAAGCCACGTCGCTCCATCCCTCTGAACCACGTCATCTGACGCTTGGCGAACTGATGAATAGCGATCTCAAGCTGCTGGCTCATCGTCTCGTAGTCAATCTCCCCGATTACGTATTGCGTGACGAATTTATACTCCAGACCATAGTAAATCAGATCCTCAGGCTTAACCCCAGAGGAGAGTAGTTGCTCGACCTCGACGGTCATCCCCTCCTCTAGGCGCTTGTGCAGGCGCTGGCTGATGCGCCCTCGCCTAGCCTCTCGGCTCAAGTCTAGACAAATAATAAGGCTCTCTATCGGGGGGAATTCGGTATGCTCGACCCCCTGCTCACGTTGCTGACGGCGGTATTCAGCAATCTCAATAGCTCGAATAGCACGCTGGACACTATCGACATCCGTCTTATTGTGCAGAGGGCCATAGGTGGCGAGGGTTTGCTTCAGTTCGTCTAGCGAATAGGGGCGAAGCTGCTCTCTAAGCAATTCGTTGGGGGGCACGTCTGGCAGATGATAGCCTCTAAGTACCGACTCGACATACATCCCCGTCCCACCACAGAGGATCGGATGCTTGATACCTCGAGCGAGCATATCGGCATAGACACGATGAAAATCGTGCTGATAGGCAAAGAGGTTGTATCGGCTACCTGCGGGCATAATGTCAATCAGGTGGTAGGGGATTTGCATCCCCTCCACCTGATAATCTGCTAGATCCTTGCCCGTACCAAGATCCATCCCCCGATATACCTGCCTAGAGTCTGCACTGATGATCTCGCTAGAGAGTCTGTGCGCCAGATGTGCAGCGAAAGCGGTCTTGCCCGAGGCCGTAGGGCCTATGATGGTGATCATTGACGATCTTTGAGTATAACGTCGTGCGCCCCACCCTCTACAATCGAGGTACTGGAGACAAGCGTAATCTTGGCCCTCTCCTGTAGCTCGGGCAATGTAATAGCACCACAGCTACACATCGTGGCCTTCATCTTACCCAGAGTAATGGCTAGGTTATCCTTGAGCTTACCTGCGTAGGGCACATAGCTATCTACCCCCTCCTCAAACTTCAAGTTCTCGGAGCCACCACTATCATAGCGCTGCCAGTTCTGAGCGCGGTTCGAACCCTCGCCCCAGTATTCCTTGACGATATTATTGCCAATCTTGAGCTTACGCGTAGGCGACTCATCGAAGCGAGCGAAGTAGCGCCCGAGCATCAAGAAGTCTGCCCCCATGGCTAGAGCCAGAGTCATATGGTAGTCATGCACGAGACCACCGTCGCTACAGATGGGCACATACACACCAGTCTCTGCGTAGTACTCGTCGCGCGCCTTGGCCACATCGATCACAGCCGTAGCCTGACCGCGGCCAATCCCCTTCTGCTCGCGGGTAATACAGATAGAGCCACCACCGATGCCGACCTTGATGAAGTCTGCTCCAGCATCGGCCAGATAGCGGAAGCCCTCGGCATCTACGATATTACCAGCACCGACCATCACCTTGTCTGCGTACTGCTCTCTGATCCACTTGAGCGTCTCGCTCTGCCACTCGCTATAGCCATCGGAGGAGTCGATACAGAGCACGTCGACACCAGCCTCTACTAGAGCAGGTACACGCTCGCGGTAATCTCTCGTATTGATTCCAGCCCCTACGAGCAGTTCCTTGGTCTCTTTGCTCGAGAGCTCAATAGGATTATCCTTATGGGCATCGTAGTCCTTACGGAAGACGAGATAAACGAGATGATCCTGCTCATCAATAATAGGTAGGGTGTTGAGCTTGTGCTCCCAGATGATGTTATTAGCCTCCTTGAGCGTAATGCCTAGACGACCAACTTTCAGCCGCTCGAATGGCGTCATGAACTCACGCACAGGCTTATCCTCCGTATCTACACCGAGGCGATAGTCGCGGCTGGTCACGATACCGAGGAGCCGACCATGGCTAGAGCCGTCTGAGGTAACCCCGATGGTGGAGTGCCCTGTGGCCTGCTTGACGCGTAGCACATCGGCGAGAGTAGCGTCTGCGCTCACGTTGGCATCACTCGTCACGAAGCCTGCCTTGAACTTCTTCACGCGGCGAACCATCTCGGCTTGCTCTGCTATAGGCTGTGATCCGTAAATGAAAGATAGACCTCCGTTGCGAGCCAACTCAATAGCCAGTGTGTCGTTGGAGACAGACTGCATGATGGCCGAAACAAATGGGATATTGAGCTTGATGCGTGCACTCTCGCCCTGCTTGAAGCGAACTAGCGGAGTCGTAAGTTTGACGTTTTGAGGCGTGCACTCACGGGTTGTGAGGCCAGGGATAAGGAGGTATTCGCCGAAGGTACGGGAAACTTCATTGACATAAACAGCCATAGTTCAATATTTTAATTTAATATGATCCTGAAATTTCCAGACAAATTTACAGACTTCCCTGCACATACACAACCTATCAGCCTGTTACGTGCAGGGAAGGATCAAATATGGGTAACAAACAAGAGCAAGACTAGAAAACGAAGCCAAGACGGAACCCTGCGTGTAGCGAGGGCTTTATCTCGAAGTGGGAGCTAGTAGCATCTCCCTCTTTGATTGTATTGCCACGGCGTATAGAGCCTTTGGCCTTCCAGTCTCCCATAGCCCTCAATCCAGTCTCTAGACCGATGAATACCTGTTTGGCGATATAGTAATCTGCTCCAATCATCAGCGCTCCCCCTAGACTATGCTGGGTAGGCTCATCTATCACGATATCCTCTACGCTCTTGACGTTGGTCAGCGTTTCCTTGCGGGTAAGCCCCATACCCCAGACCAGATCGGCAGCCACATAGGGCGACAGACGTTTAGTACCCGCGAAATGCTTCTCTACACCCACATCTAGGAGTACTTTATTGGCGTATATATTGGACGTAGCCTTGACAATCTTATCCTGAACAGTCTGGTTATCCTCCTTCGTTGCACTGGTCAAATCTGTGGAGAGATTGAGGCCTATGCGCAGGGCTAAGGTTTCGCCCAAGAATATACGCCCCTTGATACCACCCTGCGTCAAATCCAGTGGATTGCTGGTCAAGCCAGAGGCAAACAGCGACACTTCGGTAGAGACCATACCTTGGTCAGCTTTGTAGTTCTGGGCACTAGCTATACCCAGAGCACATAGGGCTAATAGGGAAATAAGCAATCTTCTCATAATTCTTTTTGTACTTAATAATGATTTACCGAGGGATAGTCTCCCCCCAAACACTAGGGCAAAGATATCATAATAATCCATAAATAAAGAAAAGGGGGCATTGCTCACATGGCTGCCCTCTCATTCCGCCTTTTCGGTCTCTCTTTCGCTCTTACCTCTGTATATACAAATAAAGAGGGAGTCAGCCGAATGACTAACTCCCTCCCCTACTA
>JAUMYV010000077.1 GCA_030528445.1 Porphyromonadaceae bacterium
GCATTCTGAAACACCTAAAAGGGGCTGCAGCAAAAGTGAATTTTGCCACAGCCCCTTTTATGTATTTCATCATGTACAAGGCCGATGGTTCTCAACGCTGCACGCTGACGGAACTAGCCAATCGAAAGGCGATTGATTTAGCTTATAGCGACGTCACACGCGGCGTCGCTACCCCTACGGGCGGAACTCATTGCCACAGCCCCCGAGATTTATATTTTAGACCAGATTTCAGAATGTTGATGAGAAGAAGTGAATAACCAGTGGATAATTTGTGTACATCGCGTATTTGCCCCCTAGCAGGCTCTAGATTGAGTTTGACCTCGTTTTGGCACCTAGTCCCATTCGCATGAAAATAACGGCTTAAAACACACATTCATCATACATCTAATATACAGATAGATACAATCTTATTTAGCTCGATTTTATCCGTATAACGCCATCATTTTAGAATTTCTCTGCACTAATCTTCGGGGATGTGTGTACACATTGCGATGAATTGTAGGACTCATCCGAAAAAATCTCTCTGAGTTTTTCTGCGAAAGCGAACCAACCGTCCCAAATCGCCTGCTCGCCCTCCCAGATTTGAGGGCAATTCCTTTACAGACTTTAACCCAAAACGCGAAAAGCCGATTTCTAAACTTTGCCATAGTGTCGCACTTACAGCGCTCCATATTACAATCTCTTTTGACCTAGGACGACACTCACTTCGTTAGTTTGCCCTAGGCTAGGGGAGACTTACGCCCCGATGGGGCTTGCACAAGCAATCGTGCTACGCTGAAAATCAACCGCCCTGCGTATTCGTTTCGATTGATTCATTTCGATGCGGTTGCCTCTTTAGGTACCTCAGAGTGCACAAAATGCACGACACTAAAACTGAGGCTGACGGGAGCACACTGGAGTATGTGACCGAAGCCGACGACGAAGTCCGTGCTGAGTAAGTGTCGCAAGTAACACCGCAGTTTGCGTATTATGGCACACCGCTACCATCTCCAGAGGAAGCCAAAAAGGTTGTTTACGCAAGATTTCCAAAGTAATTAGATGGGAATTCACATCCTCGAATCATTTTTTTCGTATGACCTCGTAATGAGTGGTACAACAATCACATAACAGAAGATAGAGTACGATATTATAAAGAATACGGCACAATTAAGCATCAAATCGCATCAACACGATTACAGACATTAACATTCTCCCTCGAAACAGTCACATTGGGAATACAAATAGTTTGCTTTACATCACTCCTTTATGCTAATTATCCAATAGATAAAAGAAATCTAGACAAAATATCTATTTTTTTTCTTTTAACTTAGCGTTTTGATTTTCCCTATACTTTCACTTAAACTAGAGTTGTATTATGCCTAACCTAGACAGATACCGCTGTATTAGAAGTCTGAAAGCATTTACCAAAAAGCGGTTTAATCACAGCAACTTATCTAGATACACGGATTTACTCAGAACGCAAATAATGGCAAGGGGAGGAAGGATTGTCGACAGTTCTAAACTCAAAAGCCATTGCGTCAATATTATACTCAGCATTGTTGCCAGCTTCATTGTTTGGGTTGGCTGCGAAGTGCACAAAAGCCTCTACGATCACCCAAAAGAGGAGCTATCTGCGACCATAGACAAAACTCTGGCTGACATTGACACAGATTCGCCAGAGGGCATCAAACTGCGCGCAAGACTGGATGCCTATCTGCAAGCACCTAATTCATTCAAAGCAGAAACACCAGAGGAGGAGCAGCTTATCACGCACTTTGACCAGCGTTTGGCCGAGCGACAAACTGCCTTCAACTACATCATACGCAGAGAAAACCAAGAACGCTTCGATCAAATACAGCTCGGTATCAATGAGCTTCTAGACATTACCGAGGAGCTCGGGATAAACCCTCGCAAGGTCGATTCGTGCCTAGAGGCGCTCCCCTTCAGAGAGGGTGCCGAGGCAACCAATCAAGCCATCAAGGAGCTACGCCGGCAAGGGACGATCTCGCCTCTTGTGGAGAAGCTACTCCTATCTTTTGCCAAATACCTGTTTACCTACTCCGAGGAGATGAAGCAGGAGATCGAACAGCTCAAAAATGAAGGGGATAAAATACTGGCAGGGACATTCCAGTCCATCCAGAAAATCATTACTGAGGAAAGCTCTGCTAGCCTAACCGACGTCTACCAAGACTACAAGGCCAAGCAAGGTGAGGAGGAGGTTGATGTGCTCAAGGTATTCATCGAGTCTGCTCTAGTCAAACTGGCCTTCGACGAGGCATGCCAGTTCTACGATCGACTCATCAGTATTGCCCCAAGCGCTTCCAACCACCTCGACTATGCCAACCTGCTCCAGTCGCTTGAGCAAACCGAACAAGCAATCGCTCACTATAAGGAGGCTCTGAGCCTATATCGCGAGCTATGCAAGCGAGATCCGCGCAGATATAAACCCTCGATTGCCAAGATATTGCATCACCTAGGTGCTATCTACCAGAAGAATAACGAGCTCGGATTGGCTCAAAGCCACTACATAGGGGCTCTCAAAATCTACAAGAAACTGGCTAAATACAACCCCAAAGGCTATCAGCCAGATGTCGCAATGATGCTCAATAACCTAGGGGGATTCTACGACCATATCAACGATCTGCAAAAAGCTAAGCAACACTACACCGAAGCTCTTAAGATCTATCGTCAGCTAGCCAAGCAAATACCCGAGGCCTATCTCCCTCATTTGGCTGGCACGCTCAATAATGTCGCCATCCAACTCAAAAAAGAAGACAAACTAGAAGAAGCCAAGAAGTACTACGAAGAAGCGCTGAGCATCAAGCGCGAACTGGCACGGGTGGATCCACAGATCTACCGGGCAAGCATCTCGCTAACGCTCAATAATCTAGCGATCCTACTCAAGAGAACCAATCATCTAGAGGCTGCGAGGGCATACTATGAAGAGGCTCTAGAGATTAAACGAGATCTAGCTAGACAGAAGCCCCTGATATATCTACCTAGCGTAGCCATTACGCTCAATAACCTCGCGACACTGCTCATCAAAATGGAGCAGTTCGAGATAGCCCAGGCCTACTACGAGGAGGCGGTAGACATCTACCGAGAGCTAGTAAGCCAGAAGCCCGAGACCTATCGCCCTGCGATGGCTATTCCACTCATCAATCTTGGTCAGCTCTACAATCGGCAGAGACGCCACAGCGAGGCAGCCAAAACCTATGGCGAGGGTCTAGCCATCAAGAAGAGCCTTGCCGAGCAGTATCCAGCCGTCTATGAAGTCGACTATGCCGAGGGGCTGCTCACGGGCAATGTCATATTTGGCTATTCTCTCAATAGAGTGCAGATGGCTAAGGGGATTCTCGACAGATACCCATACAGCAGCAAGGCACAAGCCCTACGACAAACCATCGCCGAAGACCCAAGAAGCTCTATGCTGATGTAGTGCGATGAGCATCTCATCATAGGAGGGGCTGTGTCAAAATTCGCTTTTGGCATAGCCCCCCTTTAAGATGTTTCGGATGCGCAAAATGCACGGATTTTATAGGCCAAGAGCCGAGTTTATCGAAGCTACATCAAGGCTGGCGACAGAGCCTCGGAGGCCGCTAAGACAGAGGCAGACAGAACGCCACTAGAAAGCCGACAACAAAGCCCATGTGGAGCAAATGTCGCAAGCAAAGCAGCAGTTTGCGCATTCTGAAACACCTAAAAGGGGCTGCAGCAAAAGTGTATTTTGCCACAGCCCCTTGATTTATATAGCTCGGAGGATTATTCGGCAGAAGTTGCTTCTACTGATGCAGCCTCTTCCTTGGCCTTGCCTGAACCACGACGAGAGCGACGTGTCTTAGCAGCCTTCTTCTCTTCGCTCTTGAGCATGTTTTCGTTGAAGTCTACAAGCTCGATGAAGCACATCGCAGCATTGTCACCAAGACGGTTGCCAGTCTTGAGGATACGCGTGTATCCGCCAGGACGGTCAGCGATCTTGGCAGCTACTGGACCGAAAAGCTCTTGGATAGCATACTTATTCTGTAGCTCGGCGAATACAACGCGACGAGCGTGTGTGCTGTCCTCCTTGGCACGAGTAAGCATAGGCTCTACATAAACGCGTAGGGCCTTAGCCTTAGCTAGCGTCGTGAAGATGCGCTTGTGCAGGATCAGCGATGTAGCCATGTTGGAGAGGAGCGCCTCACGGTGAGCCTTCTTACGACCCAAGTGATTGAATTTCTTATTATGTCTCATCTGTTTACTTAGTCTTTATCTAGTTTATACTTACTAACATCCATTCCGAAAGTCAGGTTAAGACGCTCGAGGAGCTCGTCAAGCTCTGTCAGCGATTTCTTACCGAAGTTGCGGAACTTCATCAGATCATTTCTCTGATACCCTACAAGTTCGCCGAGAGTAAGCACGTTAGCAGCCTGCAAACAGTTCTTGGCGCGTACAGACAGATCTAGCTCATCGAGAGTGCTCTTGAGGAGCTGACGCATGTGTAGCGCATCTGAGTCGAACTCTTCACTTGGCTCGAAAATAACCTCCTCTACCTCAATCTTCTCATCAGAGAATAAGCAGAAGTGCTCAATCAAGATGCGGGCAGACTCCTTGAGAGCGTCCTGTGGGTGGATACTACCATCGGTAGTAATCTCTAGGATCAACTTCTCATAGTCGGTCTTCTGCTCCACACGGTAGTTTTCGGTGAAGTACTTAACGTTGCGGATAGGCGTGTAGATAGAGTCGATAGCAATGCTCTGGAGCTCATCTACCTGAGTGTGCTTCTCGTCTGCTGGTACATAGCCACGCCCCTTATTGACAGTCAGCTCGATAGAGAGCGAATACTCTGGATCAATCTGGCAGATCACAAGATCGGGGTTCAGCACCTCAAACGAAGAGAGCTTAGCGTTCATGTCGCCAGCCTCAAACTTATCCTTGCCGGAGATCACTAGAGAGATCGTCTCCTCTGTAGCGTCCTTAACTAGGGGTTTGAAGCGAACTTGCTTTAGGTTAAGAATGATATTAGTAACATCCTCCAAGACACCCGGAATAGTAGCAAATTCATGATTTACGCCCTCGATCCGAATGGACGAGATGGCGTAGCCTTCGAGTGAGGAAAGGAGTATACGACGCAGGGCATTACCGATCGTAATACCGTAGCCCGGCTCGAGAGGGCGGAACTCAAACTTAGCGAATGAGCCAGTCGCCTCCATCATGATTACGTTTTCGGGCTTCTGAAATGCTAATATTGCCATGTGAACTATATAGGATTATGATTACTTAGAATACAATTCTACAATCAACTGCTCCTTGATTTCTTCTGGAATATCAGCACGCTCTGGAGTGTGAAGGAACTTACCGCTCTTGCTGCTGTTGTCCCATTCGAGCCAAGGATACTTGCTGTGGTTGAAGCCTGAGAGAGAGTTATCAATCACCTCCAAGCTCTTGCTGCGCTCACGTACACCTACGACCTGACCAGGCTTGAGGGTATACGAAGGAATATTCACAACCTGACCATCTACTACGATGTGGCAGTGTGAAACGAGCTGACGAGCAGCAGCACGAGTGCGAGCGATACCGAGACGGAATACCACGTTGTCTAGACGGCTCTCTAGAAGCTGTAGTAGGATCTCACCAGTTACACCCTTGGTGCGCTGAGCCTTGTCGAAGAGGTTGCGGAACTGCTTCTCAAGCACACCATAAGTGTACTTAGCCTTCTGCTTCTCCTTGAGCTGAATGCCGTATTCGCTCGTCTTACGACGGCGATTGTTACCGTGCTGTCCGGGAGGGTAATTCTTCTTAGTCAGCACCTTGTCAGCACCGAAGATGGGAGCACCCAGCTTACGTGCGATTTTTGATTTTGGGCCTGTATATCTTGCCATTTTATTCTTTCTTGTTTAGCGCCTCGAGAGAGAGGACGAGCTCAGTATTTGTGCGGAGAAAGCCAGAGCGGTGCAGCCGCGACCGGTTATGAGGAGAGGATAGAAATATGAAAGTATAGCCAATCTATTCACCAAATCTCTAGCCTGTGTATCCTCCGTCTTTTGACCTTGAGCTCAATCTATCTCATCGGCATCATTGAATTATATAATACTTGTTCTCGCGACTAAGCGTGTATTACACTTTTCTTCTCTTTGGAGGACGACAACCGTTGTGAGGCATTGGCGTCACGTCGATGATCTCAAGCACCTCGATACCTGCACCGTGGATAGTACGGATAGCAGACTCACGGCCATTACCTGGACCCTTAACGTAAACCTTAACCTTGCGAAGACCTAGGTCATAAGCAACCTTGGCACAATCCTGAGCAGCCATCTGAGCTGCATAAGGCGTGTTCTTCTTAGAGCTACGGAAGCCCATCTTACCTGCGCTAGACCAGCTGATCACTTGACCGTCGCTGTTGGCAAGGGATATGATGATGTTATTAAAAGAAGAGTGGATGTGAGCCTGACCCACCGCGTCTACGCGTACTACCTTCTTCTTTGCGACTGTTTTCTTTGCCATATCAACCTTTATTATTTAGTAGCTTTCTTCTTGTTTGCAACTGTCTTCTTCTTACCCTTGCGTGTACGAGCATTGTTCTTAGTGCTCTGACCACGTAGAGGCAAGCCGATACGGTGGCGGACACCACGGTAGCAACCAATATCCATAAGACGCTTGATGTTTAGAGAGATCTCACTGCGCAGATCACCCTCTACCTTGTATCCAGCAGCGATAGCCTCACGGATAGCAGCAGCCTGATCATCAGTCCAGTCTTTTACCTTGATGTTGCGATCTACACCAGCAGTATCAAGAATCTTGGCTGCGCTACTACGGCCGAGGCCGAAGATGTAGGTCAAGGCAATTTCTCCTCGTTTGTTTTGCGGCAGGTCAACGCCGACAATTCTTATAGCCATACTTATTTATTAGTTTGTGTAATGACGATTTACTAACCCTGACGCTGTTTGAACTTAGGGTTTTTCTTGTTGATCACGTACAGGCGTCCCTTGCGACGTACGATCTTGCAGTCTGGGGTACGCTTCTTCAAAGATGCTCTTACTTTCATATCTTCTATATATAACTTATTTGTATCTAAAGGATATTCTGCCCTTGCTTAGGTCATACGGAGACATCTCTACTTTTACCTTATCGCCAGGGAGGATCTTGATGTAGTGCATACGCATCTTACCCGAGATATGGGCTGTGATGATATGCCCATTCTCTAGCTCCACCTTAAACATGGCGTTGGACAAAGCTTCTAGGATGACCCCATCCTGTTCGATTGCAGCTTGTTTCGACATAATTTTCTTAAAATTCTCGATCTCCTAATACTTCACTTATAAACTCGAACGAAGAGAGTATATCGGCCTTCCCCTCTCGGATGGCGACACAGTGTTCGAAGTGTGCCGATGGCTTACGCGTCTTGGTACGAACCGTCCATCCGTCACGCTCGAAAGTCACATTCTTGCTGCCAATATTAATCATTGGCTCGATGCAGATGCACATCCCCGAGCGAAGCTCTGGCCCCGTCCCACGACGCCCATAGTTGGGCACCTCAGGAGCCTCGTGCATACTCTGGCCGATGCCATGCCCCACTAGCTCGCGTACTACATGGTAACCTCTAGCCTCACAGTACTGCTGTACGGCATGGCCGATATCTCCCACACGCTTGCCAGCTACCGCCTGCTCAATCCCCACGTAGAGAGACTCCTTGGTCGTGCGGAGCAATGCTCGCACTTCATCGGAGATCTCTCCCACTGCGAAGGTGTAGGCGGAGTCGCCCGTGTATCCGTCTAGCTTAGTACCACAGTCTACCGACACGATATCGCCCTCCTGCAGGACAACCTTATCGGAGGGGATCCCATGTACCACATGGTCATTGACCGAGGTACAGAGACTACCAGGGAAGCCATGATAGCCAAGGAAAGCGGGAGTCGCTCCATTGTCGCGGATAAACTCCTCGGCACGCTTGTCTAGATCTTTGGTCGTTACACCGGGGGCGATGAGCTTAGCTATCTCAGCGAGGGTACGCCCCACCAGAAGGTTAGCCCGACGCATCAGCTCTATTTCTTCGTCTGTCTTTAAGTAAATCATACTTTTAGTAAGCCGCTACCGAACCTGTTCTTCCTTTGATGCGACCACTCTTGAGCAGCCCATCGTAGTGGCGCATCAAGAGATGACTCTCGATCTGCTGGAGCGTATCCAGCACCACACCCACGAGGATGAGCAACGAGGTACCGCCGAAGAACTGAGCAAAATCTTGTTTGATGCCCAAAAGTTGAGCAAAGGCAGGCAGAATAGCTACGATAGCCAAGAAGATCGCACCAGGTAATGTGATGCGGTCCATAATAGCATCTAGATATTCCTTAGTAGGCTTGCCCGGCTTGATACCAGGGATGAAGCCCCCATTGCGCTTAAGGTCGTCAGCAATCTGAGCAGGATTGATCGTGATAGCCGTGTAGAAATAGGTGAATACGAGGATTAGCAGCCCGAAGACTACGTTGTACCAAACACCTGTCATATCCGACATCGAGCGAACAAACGCGCTATTCTCCCCTACTCCCATGAAGGTGAGGACAGACACAGGGATAAACATGATAGCCTGTGCAAAGATGATGGGCATCACGTTGGCAGCATTTACCTTCAGGGGGATATACTGACGTGCGCCACCATACTGCTTATTGCCCACAATACGCTTGGCATACTGCACTGGCACACGACGTGCGCCCTGTACAAGCATGATAGCACCTGCGATCACGAGCAGGAGGAAAACGATCTCGAAGAGGAACATCACCATACCACCAGCAGCTGCACCTAGACGAGCCATAAACTCGCCGAAGAAAGCGTGTGGCAGACGAGCAATGATACCAATCATGATGATGATCGACACTCCATTGCCAAGCCCCTTATCCGTGATACGCTCACCGAGCCAAAGCACAAACATACTACCTGCAGCCATGATGAGTACTGATGATACAGTGAACCACCAGCCCTCGGGCACTGCACTACCTACCTCACGTAGCTGAGCATCTAGGTTCATCAGGAACATAGGGCCCTGCACCATAAGCAACAGCACGGTTAGATAGCGTGTCCACTGGTCAATCTTGCGACGACCACTCTCTCCCTCGCGCTGGAGCTTCTGCATAGAAGGCACCACGATGGCAGCAAGTTGCATCACGATCGACGCCGAGATGTAGGGCATAATACCCATGGCGAAGATCGAGGCGTTGGAGAATGCACCTCCAGAGAACATGTCCATCAGAGCCAGCAGACCCGTCGAAGTCTGTTCCTTCAACGAGCTAAGCTGAGCTGGGTCTATACCTGGGATTACAATAAATGAACCCAAACGATATATGATCACAAAAAACACTGTGGCGAGGATGCGCTGACGCAACTCCTCGACCGCCCAGATGTTTTTTAATGTCTCGATGAACCGCATAAGCTTAGAGTTTTACGACAGAGCCACCTGCTGCGATAATAGCAGCCTCGGCGCTCTTAGAGAAAGCATCTGCCTTAACTTCTAGCTTTGCCTTGAGCTCACCATTACCCAAGATCTTAACGAGCTCCTTGCCAGAGATGAGACCAGCCTTAGCTAGCTCCTCCTTGCAGATCGTCTGTAGACCCTTGCTCTCGGCTAGAGCCTGCAGGGTAGATAGGTTGATTGGTGAGTACTCTACACGGTTGATGTTCTTGAAACCGAACTTAGGTAGACGACGCTGGATAGGCATCTGACCACCCTCGAAACCAACCTTCTTTGAATAACCTGAGCGGCTCTTAGCACCCTTGTGACCACGGGTAGAAGTGCCACCTAGACCACTACCAGGTCCACGGCCAATTCTTTTACGCGTCTTGATAGAGCCTTCTGCAGGCTTCAAACTTGATAGATTCATATCTTATAAGTCTCTTTAGCGTTTATTATTCTACGATGCGAACGAGGTGCTTAACAGCATTTACCATCCCCAGAATCTGAGGAGTAGCTTCGTGCTCTACAACCTGATTCATTTTCTTGAGGCCTAGTGCATCTAGCGTTAGCTTCTGTACCTTAGGACACTTGATGCGGCTGCGAACCTGCTGGATCTTAATCTTTGCCATTGTTTGATCTCCTTTCCTAAATTGATTACTAACCCTTGAACACCTTCTCTACCGACACACCGCGATGACGAGCTACCGTCAGAGGATCGCGCATTTCGCTTAGAGCCTCGATCGTAGCCTTCACTAGGTTGTGTGGGTTAGACGAACCCTTACTCTTGGCAAGCACATCGTGTACACCTACGCTCTCAAGTACAGCACGCATAGCACCACCAGCCTTAACTCCGGTACCGGTACTAGCTGGCTTGAGGAATACGCGAGCACCACCGAAAGCAGCACTCTGCTCGTGAGGGATAGTACCCTTGTGTACAGGCACACGCACTAGGTTCTTCTTGGCAGCCTCTACGCCCTTGGCAATAGCAGCAGTTACTTCGCCTGCCTTACCGAGACCCCAACCTACGATACCATCTTCGTTACCTACTACTACGATAGCCGAGAATGTGAACGTACGTCCACCCTTGGTTACCTTGGTTACACGGTTGATGGCAACCAATCTATCTTTTAGTTCTAAGTCGTTAGTCGACTTAACGCGATTTTCTATTCTTGCCATTTGCGATTAAAATTTAAGACCTGCGGCACGAGCGGCTTCAGCCAGTTCTTTTACACGACCGTGGTAGAGGTATCCGTTACGGTCAAACACTACAGACTCTACATTAGCAGCCAGAGCAGCCTTTGCTACCTCTGCACCTACTAGAGCAGCGACCTCCTTCTTTGTCTTCTCGGCGACATCCAACTTGAGTGAAGATGCGCTAGCAAGCGTGCGACCAGAAATATCATCGATCACCTGTGCATAGATCTGCTTATTGCTACGGAAAACTGTTAGGCGTGGACGCTCTGCCGTCCCACTGATCTTACCGCGGATACGGGCCTTAATCTTTAGTCTTCTATTTTCTTTCTTAACCATGATTACTTGAGTTTTTGAGCTTACTTACCAGCTGACTTACCAGACTTACGACGGATAACCT
>JAUMYV010000078.1 GCA_030528445.1 Porphyromonadaceae bacterium
AACAAGACCAACCCAAAAGAAGAGGGGCTATGCCAAAAGACAATTTTGACACAGCACCTTATCTTTGATTCCCCTAAGAAGTCTTAGGATTACTTCGCGAGCTTGCGGAAGTGGTAGTGCCCCGTTAGGTCGTTGAAGACCACGAAATATACACCAGCCATCTCTGCCGAGATCTTGAGGTTGTCGCCACTATCAGACTTAGCTACAGGGAAGCTCGTACCGCCCCAACTCTTCTCCCAAGCATCATTGGCACGGATCTTCAGCTCGCCAGCTGCGATCTCGATGCGTTCGGCCTTCCAGATATGAGGATCGTAGCTGGCTTGAGTCAGATCAAGATCATTATCCCAGCCACCTACAGAGGTGCCGATTAGTCCCATGCTCTTGTAGACTGTAGCCCCTTCTGCACCTGCAAAAGGCTCTACCGAATAGGTCAGTGCCTCGGGATCGAAGCTCACCGTGAAGTAGCCACCTGCGCTAGCATCCTTGATGTTCTCACCCTTGCCGAGCTCTAGTTTGCCAGCAGCTGGTGTACCGAGAGCCTTGTCCCAAACGCCCAGATTAAGCTCGTGGTCGATCTTGAACTCGGCACCCGCAGCGAACTTGCCCGTGTAGGTATAGACCTTGCCGTCGGGCGAGTCTAGGAAGAATGGGAAGCCTGCATAGTTTTTTTCCCATTTGTGTTCGTCGCCAAACATACTGCCGACGAAGAAGTAGTCGAGCGACTTGGTACGGATGTCGGCTGGCACCACCTTGAGCTTGACAGCAGAGGATATCGCCGATGCAGACTGAGATACCCTCGTTGGTGCAGTCGTGTAGGGGGTAGATCTGATCTGCAGGTTCAGCTCTTCGGCTACGCCTGTGGCTAGCTTGAGCTTACCCGTGAGGATTTGGTTCAGCTCTAGATGGGTGTACTTACGCGTCAGCATATTTGGGCCGATCTCGATGGCTAGGGTATCTTTAGTCTCTGCTTTCTGCGTCGGTCTCGTGATGAGTAGCTCGTAGTTGGCTACAACCTTGTCGTAGCTGAAGCGAGTCGCCGTCCACTCGAGAGTGAGGGCAGTCTCATCGAGCTTGCTCTTGTCGATCACAACTTCGGCAGTGCTTAGCTTGAGCTTACTTACCTCTTGGGCAGAGACTAAGATGCGCTCTTCGTTCTTGTCGCAAGAGCCTAGAGCCGCCACCAGGGCAAGGCT
This sequence comes from Porphyromonadaceae bacterium, assembly GCA_030528445.1. GTDB lineage: Bacteria > Bacteroidota > Bacteroidia > Bacteroidales > Porphyromonadaceae > Porphyromonas. The sequence goes on from JAUMYV010000078.1 coordinate 1,194, forward strand.
CATGAGGCTTTTGATTGCTACATTATATCGTTTCATACAGATGCTAGATTAGTATTTAGGGTTCTGCTTGAGGTTTCTATTGGCCTGTACATCGTCGGCAGGCAGAGGGTAGAGCTTGTAGTGCTCCTCTACCCCACGCCCCTCGGCGATACCGCCCTTCCAAGGCCAGAGATATTCGCCAGAGGTGAATTTGCCGAAGCGGATGAGGTCGGTACGGCGGAGACACTCCCAGTACAGCTCTCGGGCACGCTCCTTGAGGAGGATATCGAGCGAGATACTGCGCATAGCGCCATTACCATTGCCATAGGCTCTCTGGCGGAGTCTATTGAAGTACTCGAGTCCCTTGCTTGCATCAGCCTTGCCCCTTACAGAAGCCTCGGCATAGTTGAGGTACATCTCTGCTAGACGGAAGAGAGGGAAGTCCGTATCGACAAAGGTATTGTGCTTGGCAGCAGAGCCGTCGGACTTCACGTTGCGAAACTTAGTGATCCACACCCCCTGCATGATGTCCGATACCTTCTTGATGTTGATATCTCTGTAATCCATCAGATAGCGGCTATCTTCCTTGTCAGCTCCCTCGAACTGAGCTGCGAGCGCAGATGTGGCACGATTACCACCCCAGCCGCCATCGACTCCCATATTGACGCCGAGTGTCTTCTGGATATCGGCATTCGTTGAGCCGTTGACTAGGAATGTCGCACCACCCCAGTTCTTGCTGTTGATGCCGTCGTAGCCGATAGCGAGGATGGTCTCTGGGTTATTGACATTGTTGTCTGCACGGAAGAGCGAGGCGTACTTGTCTGCTAGCTTATAGCCCGAGAGGATTACACGCTCGGCATATTCGGCAGCATCGGCATAGCGCTCTGTCCCCGTGTACACCTCGGCATTGAGGTACAGACGAGAGAGGAGTGCCCAAGCGGCAGCCTTATCGGCGCGACCATATTCGTTGGTGCGAGGTGCTGCTAGATCATTTTCGATTGCCTTGAGTTCGCTCTCGATGTGCTTGAATAGCTCTGCACGCTGGATCTGCTTAGGGAATACCTTACCCGTACCAAGCTGCTGGTCAATCATGGGTGGATTGCCGAATAGGTCCATCATCACCCAGTACTGGAAGGCACGCAGGAAGCGCGCTTCGGCTCTGTACTGCTTGATCGTAGGGTCGCTAGCCTTAGCTTCGGTAAGCTCAAGGAAGTTTACTGCGAGCTTAATCTGATTGAGGCTACGGTAGTAGAGGCCCTTGACGAATGGGTTGGACGAAGACCAATTGAGGTTGTGTAGGTCGGGTAGACCGTCGTCGCTCCAGGCACAAATAGCTTCGTCCGTGCAGAGCTCCTGCAGGTTGAAGAAATTGCGGAAGAAGTCGCTGAATCCCTCGTCGATACCCGCTACGTCGCCTTGCCCAGCAGGGCCTTCATTACCCGTGAGGGCAAATGAACCATATACCTTGGCTAGTGCTTGCTTAGTCGATTCGCCAGAGCTAAGGATATCTTCGCCAGTCGTGATATTCGTTGGCCTACGGTCCAGATCCTTGACGCAGGCCGATAGCCCTAGTAGCGCACCTAGTGCCACTACTAAGATGCCTTTTTTGTTGATATGCTTATTCATACAAATTACATAGTTGATGCCCTCTCTAGAGCGTTAGCGATAGGTTGAGCGAGTAAGTGCGAGGCACGGGGTAGAGCTGCATATCGATTGCGTGCTCTGGATTCATGCCCTTGTAGCCACTTAGCGTGAAGACATTCTGCACCGTAGCTGTAGCTCTTAGGTTCGTCTTGCCGAAGATCTTACCGAAGTCGTAGCCGAGCGTCAGGTTATCCATACGCAGGAATGAGGCATTGTGGATATAGTAGTCCGACATGTACTGCCCAGTGGCGAAGCCACTCTTGTAGATCTCGCTCGTCGTATTGCGCAGGAAGCTATTGGGGTTTACGACTTCGTTCTTCACTGCCATGAAGGAGGAGATGTTGTCGTAGATGTAGTTGCCAAAGCTCGCACGTAGAGCGGTCGAGAGCGACCACTTGCCGTAGGTAAGGCTTGTGGAGAAGCCCATGAATAGGTCAGGGTTGGGCGAGTTGAAGTGGTAGCGATCCTTCTCGTTGTAGATGCCATCGCCATTGAGGTCGGCGTATGCACCTTCTATAGGCTTGCCCGATGGGTCGTAGAGCTGCTTGAAGACGAAGAATGACCCAGGTGTGTGCCCTACCGAGTGGATCTGGATGTTATTACCTGTACCACCAGTTACACCGCCATGCAGTACCCCTAGGTAGTTGGGATCTTCGGTGAGGTTGAGCTTGGTGATCTTCGTATCGTTGATCGTGAAGTTCATGCTCACATCCCAGTTGAAGTCCTTAGTCTGTACTGGCGTAGCGTTGATCGTGAACTCAATACCCTTATTCGTAATGTTACCTACATTGGTCAGCAGTTTGTTTGAGAAGTTTGACCCTGCAGGGATAGGCACTTCGTTGAGTAGGTCCTTGGTATTCTTGTAGTACACATCTACCGTACCCGAGATGCGATTGTCTAGGAATCCGTAGTCTAGACCGACGTTGTAGGTCTCGGTCTGCTCCCACTTGATATCCTTGTCGTAGGCAGCAGGGCGATACATGTTGTAGAACTTATCCCCGAACTGATACATCGCTGTATTCTGGCTTAGGTAGTAGCCTACGAGGTAGCTGTAGTTGGCGATACCGTCCTGCTGACCTGTGACGCCGTAGCCGAGACGGAGCTTGAGGTCACTGATTGACTTAATGTCCTTGAGGAAGCCCTCCTCCTTCATGCGCCAAGCTAGAGCCAATGAGGGGAAGATACCCCAGCGATTCTCCTTGCTGAAGCGTGAAGATCCGTCGGCACGTACCGTTGCGGTGAAGAGGTAGCGGTTCATCAGGCTATAGTTCAGACGAGCATAACCAGAGACAAGCGTATTCTGTGGGTAGTCTACGGCAAAGACAGGCTTGCTCACCACTTCGCCAGAGGCTGTGCGGTCGGGGAACTTATAGTCCGTCGTCTTCCAGTCCTGATAGGAGTAACCAGCCATCACATCGATGCGGCTCTTGAGCGATTCGAGTTCCTTGGCATAGTTGGCGTAGAAGTCTAGCAGTAGGTTCATCTTCTTCTGCTCATACTCATTGTTGGTACCACCCTTGCCCGGAGTCGTGCCACGATTCCACTCCCAAGATGCCTGCTCGGGAACAAAGACTTTACCCTTACCGTGTGTATAGTCGTAACCGAGGTTGAGGCTGAAGCGAAGCTCTGGGAGGAAGAAGGTCTGATAGTCAATCTTCATGCTACCGAGCGAGCGGAGCACATTGCTGCTGTTATCTCTTAGGTTGAGCTTAGCCACAGGGTTCACTGGAGAGAGCATATTAATCTTGTCGCCGTTCATCCAAGTGAAGTAGCCACCGAACTGGTCGAAGCCATCGGCGAAAATAGGCTGTGTGGGGTCGAAGGTCACGGCATCACCGATCGCACTTTTGTCGGCGAAGCGATTCTTCGTACCAGACACCTTGATGTTGGCGTCGATGGTAAGGTGATTGTCTAGGAAGCGAGGGTTGAGGCTGATGCCTGTGCTCAGACGCTTCATATTGTCAGTCTTGAGCACACCATTCTGGTCGTAGTAGCCGACTGAGGCGCGGAAAGGAACTACACCTACCGCACCGCTAACGCTCAGGTTATTGTCTGTACCGAATGCAGCTTGATAGATCTCACGTTGCCAGTCAGTATTGGCAGAGCCTAGCATGGTCTTGCGGCTTGGGTCGATCTCGGTGACGAGCTTGCGGAAAGCATCGGCATCGAGTACGTCTACGAGCTTAGAGGCGTGTGCAATGGAGTTCGTCGTGGAGAAGTTGACCTGCAGATCCTGCCCCATCTTACCGCGCTTGGTGGTAATGATGATAACCCCGTTGGAGGCACGCGAACCATAGATAGCAGTCGCAGAGGCATCCTTGAGCACGTTCATCGAGGCGATATCCTGTGGGTTGATAGAGCTCAGTACGCTAGGTGCACCAGCGGCTGCGCTATTATCAATGGGCACACCATCAATCACGATAAGCGGGTCGTTGCTAGCGTTGAGCGAAGCGCCACCACGGATGCGGATCTTGCTCGCGCCACCGGGCGAACCGTCGGGCGTGATCTGCACACCTGCTACCTTACCCACGAGGAGCTCACCGGGAGTAGAGATAGCACCCTTCTGGAAGTTCTTCTCGTTGATACTGGTGATAGACCCCGTTAGGTCTTTTTTCTGTACCGAACCGTAACCGATTACCACGACCTCTTTGAGGGTCTGATTGTCTTCTTGTAGGACGATACGCAGAGGGCTCACAGCTGTAGCTACTGCAATCTCTTGATTGACGTAGCCGATGTATGAGACGAGGAGCGTCTCCGACTTAGGCGCTTTGAGCTGGAAGTTGCCATCGAAGTCGGTTACCGTCCCTACGCTGGGCTTGCCCTTGAGGCGAATAGATGCACCGATGATGCTCTCGCCCTTGCTATCCACCACTACGCCCTTGAGCAGGATATCCTGCGCCCAAGACGTATGAACGAATAGCAACGTTGCCAATACGAACCAAAAGGCTCTGGCTTTGATGTTACCTTGTTTCATATAAATTGGATTTGAATTGTTATTCTGTCCGCTAGTATAGCTCTACTAATAGTGTGGGTATGCTACGGAGATCAGCTCAGCAACATACCTACACGTATAGAGATACTACTTCTTCACAGGGATTAGAGAGATGGCATAGCCACCTCCAGGGGCAGACTCTAGCTTGAGCTTGCTTCCCTTCTTGACAGTCATCTTCCGGATCGTATAGGCCTTGGGATTGGTCGCGTAGTGCGCACCCTTGGCGTCTGCATAGATCGTCGCCGTGTATTTCTTGCCTGCATCGAGGAAGTCCAGTACGAGCGTAGACTTGTGCCCGTCGTAGCCAGCCACGTTGCCCACAAACCATTTGTCCGTCCCTTTGGCCTTGCGAGCTACGGTGATGTATTCGCCTGGCTCTGCCTCTAGATATTTGCTGTCGTCCCAGTCTACAGCCACATCCTTGATGAACTGGAAAGCCTCTAGGTGCTGGTCGTAGTGCTCTGGTAGGTCAGCTGCCATCTGCAGAGGGCTGTACATCGTCAGATAGCTACCAAGCTGATTGCCAATAGTAGCCTTGATTTGATTCGTATTGCCGGGGTTGAGCTTCGTCATATCCGTCTCGAAGATACCGGGTGTGTAGTCCATAGGACCACCGATGAGACGAGAGAAGGGGAGGATCGTCAAGTGATTGCCGTTGTTGCCACCGAAGGCTTGATACTCCTGACCGCGTGCCGACTCTTGGGCTATGAGGTTAGGATAGGTACGGCTCAGTCCCGTCATGTGTACAGCCTCGTGTGCATTGACCGAGATGCCATATTTAGCGGCTTCTTTCACCGCATATAGATAGTGATTGACAAGCATCTGCCCGTAGTGATGCTCCCCACGAGGGATCATATCGCCCACATAGCCACTCTTCACTGCGCTGTAGTTATTATCCTTCATGAACTGATAGGCTTGATGCATGTGGCGCTCATAGTTGCGGATAGAGCCAGAGGTCTCGTGGTGCATGATGAGCTTGATGCCCTTGCTCTTGGCATAGTCACGTAGCATAGCCACGTCGAAGTCGGGATAGGGCGTTACGAAATCGAAGACGTAATCCTTAGATAGGTCGAACCAGTCTTCCCAACCTACATTCCAGCCCTCCACGAGGATTGCATCGAAGCCGTGCTTGGCGGCATAGTCGATGTAGTACTTGACGCGGTCATTATTGGCGGCATGCTTGCCATTGGGCTTAGCCTTGGTGTAGTCCGTCTCGCTAATCTTCACATAAGGTAGGTCGTCGGTGTATGCCCAAGAGCTCTTGCCCGTGATCATCTCCCACCAGACACCCATGTACTTCGTAGGTTTAATCCAGTCGGTCGTCTCATAGGCACAGGGTTCGTTGAGGTTGTAGGTGAGCTTAGAGGCGAGGATATCGCGTGCGTCTCGGCTCACGATGATTGTGCGCCAAGGCGTGTTGAAGGGGGCTTCGATATGTCCACGATCGCCCTGTGCGTCGGGGGTTAGCTCCGTCTTGAGGACGAAAGTTTTGTCGTCTAGCTCTAGGTTGATCGCAGGGAAGTCGATCAGAGCAGCCTCGTGAATGTTGATGTACAGGCCATTGTCGCTCTTGAGCTGTAGAGGGGTCTGTAGGCCCGTCTTGGAGAATGCCTTCTGCGAGCAGTTCTCCGTGTACGCTTTGTCGAATAGACCGCGCACCTCGGAGAGGCGACTTGTGGTGTAGTCGTACTCTTGGGTGTCGTAGTCGCCGGGAACCCAAAAGGCCTTCATATCCCCGGGAAGGGCAAACTCTGTAAGCTCGCGCTTGACGACTAGGAAGTTCTGCTGCTTACCAGCGGGGAATTCGTAGCGGAAGCCTAGCCCATCGTCGTAGAGACGGAAGCGAATAGCGATACGATTGCCCGTAGCACGCTGCTGCAGGTGTACGAGTAGCTCATTGTAGTAGTTGCGAATTTCCTTGACTTCGCCCCATACGGGCGTCCAAGTTTCGTCGAAGGTTGAGGTCTTGTAGTCGGTAACCTCGAAGTTTTTGTCCATCGACTGCTTGCCGTCCTTCATCTCGAAGCCCATACGGCTTGCTTTGGTCACGACTGTCCCATCGGCCAATTTGAGGTCATAAGTGGGCTCCCCCTGAGCGTTGAGCTGGAAGTTCATCTCCAACTTTTTACCAGGCGAGCTGATCTTCTGTGCCAATGCCTCGTAGACCGAAGCACTCATCAGGCAGAGGCCCAGTGCCATTAACGTTACTTTCTTCATCATCTTCTTTCGTTATTAATTATACGCTTATAATATATCTATTTTCATCAAAACCCGCCAGACTTCTCGCGACAGGCATACCTTATCAACCCAATTACGTCACTTTTATTTTCTCTATCTTCTTACTTTGGCCTTTTGTTTAATCAAAATAATTCCGCAAATGTAGCCACCTTTTATTATATAACCAAAACAAGGCGAATCACCACTCTATACACAATATTATATAACAAAGGCGGGCGTGGCCAATAAACTCCACACCCGCCTTCTTCTTTGGAATAAAAATACAAACCTAAATTAACTAACCACTAACTCATGAGGGATGTATATCCCTGATATGCTCGCTTACTTAAGCTCTACTTCGTACGCCACTACATCGCCAGACTGAGGATAGAAACCTCTGATGTACAGACGCTGTGAGCGTCCGCGTGCCTCAAGTGTTTGGGTCACCACTTTGTTGAGGTCGCTTACCGATCTGATGGGGCGGTCATTGGCTGTGAGGATGATGAAGCCCTCCTTGACGCCCGCGCCCTTGAGTGCCCCAGAGGACAAACGCTCGACCTCTACACCATACGAGAGGCCGTAGCTGCGAAGCTGACGGCTATCTAGAGCGCGTAGCTGCGCACCTAGCCGCTCAGCGTTGCTATTCTGCTTGATGACACCTTGACCTCCGTCTACATTCTTGAGCGTTACCTTATAGACCTTCTCCGTCCCCTTGCGGTTGACCTTGACCTGTACGACATCACCTGGACGGTAGCGGCTAATCTGCTCTTGTAGCTGACCGAAGTTGTCCACTGGGGCATTGTTGATGGCTACAAGCACGTCGCCCTTCTCGATACCGGCAGCCAGCGCGGCACTAATCTCGGAGAAATCGCCTATATAGAACCCTTTATTGACCTTTAGGTTCTCCTGCTTAACGAGATCGGCATCTACATCACGCCCAGCTACCCCGAGCAGAGCTCTCTGTACAGTACCAAACTTCTTGATATCCTCAACTACCTTAGCGGCCATATTGATGGGCACGGCAAATGAATAGCCTGCATAGTTGCCTGTCTGCGAATAGATCATCGTATTGATCCCGATAAGCTCACCCGCAGCATTGACCAAAGCTCCGCCGCTATTACCCGAGTTGACTGCCGCATCTGTTTGGATGAAGGCTTCGGCCTTGAGCTGCCCCGAGGCACTTGCTCCCGTATTGCGGCTCTTGGCGCTGATAATCCCAGCTGTTACCGTACCCGTTAGGTTAAATGGATTGCCCACTGCTAGCACCCACTCGCCTAGGCGAAGCTTATCCGAGTCGCCAAATGGGATGGTTGGGAGCTCCTTGGCATCGATCTTTAGCAGGGCGATGTCGGTAGAGGGGTCTGTCCCGATGAGCTTGGCGTTGAAGGTGCGGTTGTCGTTGAGCGTTACGCTTACCTTGTCGCTATTGTCGATGACGTGGTTGTTGGTAATGATGTAGCCATCGTTGCTGATGATTACTCCAGAGCCATAGCCTACCACAGGGGTATTGCGGCGTTGCATACCGCTACCACGCCCGAAGAAAAACTCAAACGGGTCAATGGCCTGCGACATACTGCTCTGCTGTTCTTTCTCTACCTTGATGTGTACGACCGCTAGCACCGAACTCTCGGCTGCAGGGGTCAGGTCTGGGGCAGCTCCCACGGGTTTGCTACCGTGGCTGTATGCCGTATTCTGGAATCCATAGTCCAGAGCGGTAGTTTTTGGGGATTCTATGTGGGCGATCTCCTCGAGATCGTCTCTCTCGGCATTCATAACCAATACCGTAGTGGCAGAGGCCACCACACTCACAGCTACCAAGGCACTACCGTATGCCAATTTTTTCCATAGCTTCTTCATATCTGCTTACTAATGGTTGTTATTTTTGTTTTGATATTACTTCTCATAAACGTAGCCTACTCGACTACTATTGTCTTAATAACAAAAAACACAGAAAAATTCCCACATGCCAAGTCTAGAATCTAGAGTGTACCGCACTAAGGAGGATTGACTATGGCTCAAAAATAAACGAGGCTGTAGCAAGATTTGATTTTGCCACAGCCTCGTTTCGGTGCATCTGAATGTATCAGCCGTTTGAGCGGTTTATCCATTCAGAGAGATTGCATTGTTCTAGAGACTCTTCTCCTTATCCAGAATACTCTGTATCACATTCTTGGCCTCTATAATACCCATATTCCAGCCTGCGATCTTGCCAGTTCTATCAAGGAGTACTACGTGAGGGTAATACTTAATCCCATACATCCTACCAAATAAACTTGGGTTCTCCTTATTGACTATCTGAGGCCAGGTTACCCCTAAGCTCTTGACGGCCTTCTGATGTGTTACAAAAGAATCGCCGCTAGATACACCTACGACCACCAGACCATGCTTCTCAAATTGACTCTTAATGGCTCTAACTCTAGGTATGTCGGCCACACAAACGCCGCACCATCTCCCCCAGAAGTCTATAAGGACGTAGTGCCCCTTGCCTGCGAAGTCTGATAGTTTGGTAGGCTGCCCGTGAGTATTAACCCCGACGAGGTCGATGTATTGGTCTCCCACTCGAAGGGTAAATGGGCTGATATAAATCTCTCCAGAGGTCCATTCCTTACCATTGTCTTCGGAGCGAATAATCAGGCGAGTCATACCTGGTTTTTTCCCGGTTAGCAATCCCGTAGGGCTAATAGTCGCCACATCTGGATTGGTCAAGTGCCAGGTTACCTTTTGGTTGGTCGCATTATTAGGAATGATAACGGCCTTGAATTGCTCGCTTCTACCTACTTCCAAGCTTCTAATCTCTCTGTCTACAGAAACCATTTGCACGGCTATGTAAGGTTTCTCGGGCTCCTCCTTAGGCTTGTCTGCGTCGTTGCCGGGCTGCTCAGGCTCTTCCTTGGGCTTGTCTGCATCG
>JAUMYV010000079.1 GCA_030528445.1 Porphyromonadaceae bacterium
TAGATAGATATTTCTTCCCGGCCCCGAAAATGTAAGAGAGTTTCTGAAGCATAGCTTAAAGTGTTACAACAATAGGATTTTCTTAATAATCCTTTCTTAAATTAGGATACTAATACGGAGGCAAAGGTAATTATTTGCTTACGAAATAGAAAACTTCCAGTTGGCTCTTTAAAAGTATACAGTTCTCTCTTTGACGACGCATGAACCTTGGATAGAGACATCATAGCGGGGCGACAAGCTTGCTGAGGGGAATTATATTTTTCGTGGTTATTCACAATTTGGGCGTTTTATGAGCCGTTTAGTCTAGTAAAGGATGCTTGACAGCATCGGAAGTATCGCCAAGGCTGATGATTATTGACATTTAAGTAAAACATAAACATTAGACAGTATGAAAAGGGCATTAACCATCATCACGCTCGTCCTCATTAGTGTAGGGCTGATTGGTTGCGGAGAAAAGAAACCTAAGTATCCGCCTATCAAAACATCGCTCAAGGGTCAGCACTGGTCTGCCGATGGCGAACCGCTGACCATCAAATTCACCTCCGACACAGAGTTTGAGGTCTATTACGATGCTGCTCATGCTGGCTTTGCCCCTTTTACGGGCTCCAAGGGAACTTATCAGCTTGAGCGTAATGTGCTCATCTTGCGGGGGCCGCTAGGGCGTAAGGTGGACGATGCAGGTAAGCCAATAGGACCAGATACTCCAGAGATCTATACCGAGCGAGCCAAAATCGATGCGACAAGGTGGACGCTAACCTTCGAGCGAGAAGGCTTCTTATTTGGCTGGGGAGATGGTAAGAAAGGGGCTATCTTTCGCCTAACCCCAGGCCTTAGAGAGACGGCTTGGCAAACCAAGCTCAGTAGCTCTAGCGTTCGTGGCTTTAAGCTCGTGGCCGATCCCAATAAGAAGGATACAGAGCCAATCAATATCTACAGCGGTAAGTTTAAGATGTACGACAATGATCCCACGACTTGGTTCGCGCCCTATCGCCATGCCGAGGGGTGGTATAGCACGCGAGGCAACAAAATCACCTTCATGCGTAAGCTTACAGATGCAGGCGAGATAGAGGCTAATGCAGGCAAGGAGTATTGGTCTGAGGTTGCTACATTCTACCCCGAGACTAGGATGATTAAGTTCGAGACGCATGGCTTCCCTCGTGTAGACGAACGAACCAAGGGTTCGGAGTCCTTTTACCTAGTCCGTCCCATACGCTAGAGAGACTGGGGTTTAGTCTCCGAATTCTATAGGCGGTGTATTAGGTGAGATCCTGATGCACCGCCTATTCATTTGTTAGTTCTTTGCAGTATCAACGCGACGCACCGCGTTGAAAAATCAATAGCCTTGTGTATTCGTTCCGCCCATTGGTCGGCGGCGTGGCACGCGGCGTGGCTACAAATTACTAGGCAGTCCGTTTTTCGTGTTTTTGGTTAAAGGATGTAAATAGATTGGTTAAAGATTTTATGAAGTGGGTGGCATATCTTCAATGAATACTAGCCCTGCGCGAAAAAACGCTCACAGATTTTTTCTGATTGTAGGACTAATCCGCCGCGATGTGTACATACATCCGAAAAGATTAGTGCAGAGAAATTCTGAAATAGCTGCTTCTCTTAGATGAAATTGCCCTAAATATTATTTTATCACACTGATTATTAGTATTATATAAAGCATGCGTTTTAAGCGGTTATCTTCATTCGGCTAGGACTAAGTGCCCAAACGAGGTCGGACGCAATACAGAGCTTCCTAGAGGGTAAATACGCAGTTGGGTATTTTTGAGAGTGATTTCGGATAAAACGCTCAAAGATGCTCGAAAATGTAATTTTTTGTTCTCGAACAATGAGATAGCCCTAATCTGATGGCAATGGTGTAATTTTGTGTCTCAGCATCTTGGATAGCTCCGAGAGCATCCATCATTAAGACATTAAGAATTTAGATGATAGCCCCAGAGGTTTACCCCAATAATTTTAGACAAAAAATAGGCTTCGACGAAGTCTGTCAGCTCCTCTCTACCCTCTGCGCAGGGCAGCTTGGGCGTGGCTTGGTCGAGACTCTAGAGGCCGATACAGATCAGACAGCTATACAGCTAGCCCTTGACGAGGCTGGCGAGATGCTCGCCGTACTTCGAGCTGGGCAGAGTATCCCCTCGCTCAATCTAGCCGACTGTCGCGAGGCTCTGCACCGCATCCGTCCAGATCGCACCTATCTAGAGGAGCCTGAGCTACTCGATTTGGCACAGATGCTAGAGGCTCTGCATGCCCTACATCGCTTCTTTACTCAAGAGCATACGACTGGCACGGTAGAGGATGAGAGCCTCGTCTACGAATATCCACGCCTAGGGGCTAGGCTCAAGCGTGCGCCCGTATTCCCCAAGATTGAGCAGAATATCCGCTTACTTTTCGACCGCGAGGGGCGCATCAAGGATAGTGCTAGCCGTGAGCTGCACCGCATCCGTCGCGAACTGATGGAGACGGAGCGAAGCCTCTCGGGGACGCTGCAGCGGATCCTGCGTGCCGCCCGCATAGAGGGCTGGATAGAGGCTGATGTACAGCCCGCTCTACGCGACGGTCGTCTAGTCATCCCCGTAGCCCCACAGCACAAGCGCAAGATCAAGGGGATTGTCCACGACGAGTCTGCTACGGGTAAGACCGTCTATGTAGAGCCCGTAGAGCTTGTGGAGGCCAACAACCGCATTCGCGAGCTAGAGGGCGAGGAGCGCAGGGAGATCGTGCGTATCCTTACCGAGGTGGCCTCCAAGATTCGCCCCAACATCAGCCACCTGCTCAGTGCCTACGAGCTTGTGGCTCATCTGGATTTAGTCCTAGCCAAAGCACGCTGGGCTGTGGAGGTCGACGGGCTATGCCCTAGGGTTGATGCCCGACCACGCCTCGAGTGGTATGGAGCGCGTCATCCGCTCCTGCAGCGTAGCCTGCGTGCTTCGGGTCGAGAGATTGTTCCCCTCGACATCAAGCTCAGTCCAGACGAGGGGCGCATCCTCATCATCTCGGGGCCTAACGCTGGGGGTAAGTCCGTTTGCCTCAAGACTGTGGGGCTACTGCAGTATATGCTCCAGTGTGGCATCCCAGTACCGATGGGAGATCATTCGCGTGTGGGGATCTTCAAGCACTTCTTCATTGATATAGGAGACGAGCAGAGCATTGAGGACGACCTAAGTACCTACAGCTCGCATCTGTCGAATATGAAGCACTTCGAGCGCCACAGCGATGCCGATACGCTACTGCTGATTGACGAATTCGGAGGAGGAACGGAGCCCACGATAGGCGGAGCCATCGCCCAAGCCCTACTAGAGCGGTTCAATGACGAGGGTGCCTACGGAGTCATCACCACGCACTATCAGAATCTCAAGACATTCGCCGAAGATACGCCTGGTCTGATTAACGGAGCTATGCTCTACGATCGCCATCACCTGCAGCCGCTATTCCGCCTCTCCATCGGTCGCCCTGGTAGCTCCTTCGCCATAGAGATTGCTCGCAAGATTGGTCTCTCGGAGTCCGTTATCGCCAGAGCGAGCGAGTATGTAGGCTCGGACTATATCGATATGGACAAGTACCTGCAGGATATTATCCGAGACAAACGCTACTGGGAGCAGAAGCGACAGAACATCCGCAAGGAAGAGAAGAAGCTACAGGATGCTGCCGAGCGATACAGCCTAGAGGCGGACGAGACGCAGAAGGCTAGGCGTACAGTGATTGCCGAGGCGAAGAAAGAAGCCGAGCGCATCATTCAGGAGGCTAATAGCCGTATCGAGCGAACCATCAGGGAGATTAAAGAAGCTGAAGCTGAGCGCGAGCGTACGCTCAGCCTAAGAGCCGAACTCAAGAGCTATCAGGATAGCCTCCAAGAAGCCGAGCAAGAGGATCGAGAGGGTAGCGAACGCGCCAAGAGAGAAGTCGAGAAGCTCCTACGGCGTCGCGAGCGCAAGGCCAAAGGCGAGAGCAAAAAGGTGCAGGGCGTAGGTCTAGGCCTTAGGGCTGCTAGCCAGGAAGCTAGAGAGCATCGACTGGAAATCAAGGCTCGTGCCCTGCAAGAGGGCGACTTGGTTCGCCTAGAGGGGCAACGTAGTCTCGCGACGGTGCTCTCTGTAGACAAGCGTGAGGCTGTAGTAGCTCTAGGGATGCTCAAGATGACCGTACCACTAGATCGACTACATCTGGCGAGCGAAGAGGAGACTAAGCGGGCTGAGCAGACACTCAAAGTGCCCGGACGAAGTAGCTCGGGGGCTAAGTCCGTCATCGACCAGATACACGAGAAGCGTCTGCACTTCAAACAAGATCTTGACCTTAGAGGCCTCAGAGCGAGCGAAGCCATTGACGCTACGGCCTACTTCATCGACGACGCCCTACAGCTAGGGATGAGCCGCGTGCGCATCCTCCACGGCACAGGTACTGGAGCTCTGCGCGAAGCGGTGAGAGGTTATCTGAGCGGTGTGCCGGGGGTGCGTCGCTATGCCGACGAGCATGTACAGCTTGGTGGAGCTGGGATTACGGTTGTAGACCTCGATTAGTGGCGAGGGTCTACGGACTTTTTCGTTGATAAATTAGAAAAAGACCAAACGTTACTCTAAATTTGTAAGGAAATCAGACTGAGGTCATCCATCGAGGTAATGAGCCCTATCCGTCACGCTAGAGGACGGCTTGGCGATTACCTGCAAACAAATCGAATCGATGAACAAAATTTATTCCCCTCTACAGCTCCAAGAGCTATATCAAGCGGCCTGCCAGAGAGGCGAACTCACGCCTACTGACCTGATTGAGCGTATCGCCCAGCGCTTCGTCTATGCTTTCTCGCGCCTATACAGCTCGGGGCAGAGGCGCATACACATCTTCGCTGGATCTGGGACGAATGGAGCATATGCCCTAGCGGTAGCCCGCCTGCTACGTGAGCGCAACTACCGCCCAGAGGTGTACCTCTTCTACCGACAGGGTAAGCTCTCGGAGGCATGTGAGACTCAGCGTCAGAGGCTTGCAGGCACGGAGGTACCGATGACGGAGGTGTCTACCGAGTTCCGTCCGCCACACTTCCAGACTGGGGAACTGATTATCGACGGACTATTTGGTGGCGAACTAACCAAGCCCCTTAGCGGTGGATATGCTCTAGTAGTGGATAAAATCAATCAGTCTGGGCTACCAGTTGTCAGCATTGAGATCCCTTCGGGTTTGTATGCCGAGGACAACTCCACCAATCCGCTCGAGCAGGTCATCAGAGCTACGCACACGATTGCTTTCGAGTCGCCCTACCTGGCTCTGCTTTTCGGCGAATCTGCGCCATACGTAGGGCAGTGGCAGGTATTGCCCATTGGCTTCGATGAGGCGCTTCACCGCAGTGTCAATAGCCGATACTACTTGCAGAGCGAGCAATCCCTCGGGATGTCTCTACTAGAGCGTAAGCCATTTGCCGATAAACATAGCTACGGTTCGGCTCTGCTGATAGGAGGCTCTACGACCAAAGTCGGTCACTTGCTGCTTACTTTGCGTGCAGCCCTTAGATCTGGCTGTGGAGAACTGACGGTTCACACCCTCTCTTCCCTTGCCTCATCTCTGCAGATTGCTCAGCCCGAGCTTCTAGCAAGCCTAGCTGGAGAGCAGGAGTTTGAGCAGCTACCTAAGCACCTAGCACATTATCAGACGATCGCCATCGGCACTGCTATGGGAGAGTCTGCCATGAGCGAAGGACTCTTTCGTCAGCTCATGACCAGTTGCGCTCGTCCGATGATATTCGACGACTGGGCAATCGAGCGTTTTGCGCAGAATCGTGCGCTCCTAGACCTTGTGCCACGTGGGAGCGTTCTGCTCTGCTCGCGGAGAGATCAAGATCGCCTATTCGGCGGACAGACCAGTTCTCTAGAGCGTGTCGAGCTAGCCAAACAATTAGCCTCACGGCTCGACGCCACGATTGTCCTCAAGGGAGCCTACACAGCGATTTGTCGCGCCTCGGACAATGTCTACTTCAATACTACGGGAAATGCCGCCCTTGCCCGATCGGGGAGCGGAGATGTGCTTACGGGGCTATTACTCGGTCTGATGACCCGAGGCTACAACAGCCTTATCGCCACACTTCTGGCCTGCTATCTACATGGGCAGGTCGCCGATTTGTGCGCGGCTCGTCAGTCAATGGAGTCGGTTCTGCCAAGCGATCTGATCAATCATATTGGCGAAGCTCTGCGTCAGCTCGCCTCGGACAACTAGTCCATGAGGCATTAGGCACAAACTTTGCTCCCGCATACGAAAAGGGGAGGTACTACGTCGCTGACAAGCGATTGGTAGGCCTCCCCTTAATTTGTTATCATATTCGGCGCTATTGTTTGGCCTCGGGCATCCAGAGCGTTGCGTGGATGGGATGATGATCGCTCATCGTGGCGGCATCATCGACATACGCACTCTCGGGTACGAAAGCATGCCCACAGAGGATGTGGTCGATGCGCACAACGAAAAACCACGTCGTGTAGCTAAAGCCAAAGCCATTACCCCGCTCGATATAGGTGTCTTGTAGTGAGTGAGCGATGCGCCTGCGCGCATAGGACACGGGCGTATCGTTGAAGTCTCCACAGACGATTACTCGATCGCTACCATAGCTCTCTATCTGGTTTGCAATCATATCAGCCTGTATGTTGTGTGCCCTGAAGGTAGGAGCGAACTTGGCATTGACGGCTTCCTTCAGGCGCAAAGCTTCACGGTTGCGCACGAGCTCAACGTAGCCTTCTCCATCTTTCTTGCGCAGACGGAAGGACTCTAGGTGTAGATTGACGACCATTACCTCTCGACCCTCAACCTGTAGTTTGTACCAAACGGCTCCATTCGCGTGCGACTCAATATCGAAGCGATGAGCCTCTTTGATCGGATACTTCGAGAGCAAAATCAGCGTACTACCATGCGACTGTGCATTACGTGCATCGATGTATGGATACTGCTGCCCTAGGTAGGCTTTGAGCTGCTCTAGAGTAACACCATACTCTCGGCTATCGGCCAGCATAGACTCCTGCAGACAAACGATGTCGGCATCGGTGCTCTTGATGTACTGCAAGATAGGATTGGGGCTAGAGGCCGAGTGGCGTTTGAAGCCAAAGGCACTCGTGTTGTAAGAGAGTATCTTCAGCTGTTTGCCGGTCTCTGTCGGTTCATGCTCCCATCTGCGATTAATGGGCAGATAAGCCGATAGAGCGCTCCAAGACAAGGCGAAGATGAGCACCATCAGTCCAAGGATTCTCCAGCGTCCGCGTACAAGCCAATACAGGCTAATCATTAGTTGGAGGACGAATAGGAGGGGGAATATCAACCCAAGGAAGGCTGGGATGGTCGTTAGAGAGGGGCGGATATAAGGCGAGTAGGCACCAAGCAGGTAGAGGAACGACACTAGACCCGTCACGATGTACAGGGTCCAGCGTAGGCTACCGCGTATGATGCGCCACATCTTGAGTAGGAATAACTTCATCGCCTTAATTTCATTGTGCTGTGCTAGAGCCCGAGCTCTATCGTTTTTGTCCTTTTTCGCTTTTGGATGCCGAGAAGAGTTGCCGCTTCTCCGCCGCGCTTAGGCTACTGTAGCCCGATTGGCGGAGCTTGTCTAGGATTTCGTTAATCGGAATGT
Source organism: Porphyromonadaceae bacterium (assembly GCA_030528445.1). GTDB lineage: Bacteria > Bacteroidota > Bacteroidia > Bacteroidales > Porphyromonadaceae > Porphyromonas. Next base: position 7,601 of record JAUMYV010000079.1, read on the forward strand.
CTTGCTTGTCTTTCGTCCTTTTTGCCTTGCTGGGAGTTCTTCGTCTAAGGAAAACAATCAGACGGTCAATAAGTTTAGAGACGGGTTCTGTAATGTCTCGCCCTTGTTTGCGTAGATAATAGCCGAAGATAAGCCCAATGCCTGCACCACCTACGTGTGCTAGCTGTCCGCCTAGATTGTCCAACATGAGCAGTAGCTGTAGTAGCAGGATACCACCAGCCATCTGGGCATAGCCGATACGCCCGAGTGGCGTCTGTAGCTTCAGCCAAGGCGTGTAGAAGGCCAAGGCGAAAATCAGAGCCATAATCGCAGCGGACGAACCGACCAGACCAAGCGGAAGGACGAAAACGCCCAAAGCCTGTAGGAGCGAATAACCACCTAGATAGAGCAGTGAACCCGAGAGAGCCGCCATGAGGTAGAGTGGGACAAAACGCCTCACCCCGAAAACCTCGACAAATCTGCGCCCGATGAACCACAAGATGGCCATATTGATGGCTAGATGGAGCAGGCCGTCGTGTACCAGCGAATAGGTCAGTACAGACCAAGGACGCCTCACGAGCCAATAGGTGTCGGGGACGAACTTGAGCACACGCCCTAGCCAGCCAGCAGGTAAGCCCACCAGAGGGAGGATTGCTCCGCCTATCCAGATGAGCAGAGAGACGCCCACATTGCAGGCGATGCTCCACTCAAGGAGCCCCCAGGTCTTGCTATCGAGTAGTCTATTAGTTGTACGGGCCATCAATATCTCCCTTCTTTCGCCAAAGTCTAATCAGGATAAATCCGCCGAGCATCCCACCCAAGTGAGCGAAGTGGGCGACATTGCTACCCCATGAGGGGTTGATGCCGAGGAATAGCTCTATCAGACCATAGATAATAACGAAGTACTTGGCCTTAATTGGTATGGGCAAGAAGAATAAAAAGATGACACTATTGGGGAAGAGCATCCCGAAAGCCAGCAAGAGACCGAAAACAGCACCCGATGCACCTACCGTTACTGGGAGGTTGAGGACATCGCGACCATAGCGGACGATGCCGTCGCCTAGGTTAATCATATCATTGGCTAGAGGAATCAGCTCCCTAAGCTCGTAGTGCCAGACCAGCTCTTGAGCTAGCCCTGCAGTCAGTCCGCAGGTCAGGTAGAAGAATAGGTAGCGCTTAGCTCCCCAAAATCGCTCGATCACACTCCCAAACATCCACAGCGAGAACATATTGAAGAACAGATGATTGATACCGTCTGTGCTGTGTAGGAACATATAGCTCACCGCTTGGGCGATGTTGAAGCTCTCGGCAGGGAAGTAGTGTAGCCCCAGCAGTTGAGCCAGATCGATGCCGAAGCGATGCTCCGCCACCATCTGCGCCAGCCAAATGAGCGTATTGATGATGATTAGGCGTAGCGTTACGGGAGCAACGCTATTATTGAGGTTAAAAGTTCTCTCTGTCATATGGTCGTGAAGTGCTTTTTGTTAGTCATTATTTCGCTGGCGTACTCTTGGCCTTTGCCTCGGCCTTTTGTTTGGTACTCCAGTAGCGACACCAGGGGGTCAGTCCACAAGCCTCACATTTGGGGCGACGAGCCAGGCAGACATAGCGCCCATGCAGGATCAGCCAATGATGCGCTTTGGGGATAATCGCCTCGGGGATGTGCTGCGTGAGTACCTGTTCCGTCTGCAGCGGCGTTTTGGAGCGCGTAGTTAGGCCGATGCGCTCCGATACTCTGAAGACATGCGTGTCTACCGCCATCGTCGGTTCGTCGAAGATAACGGAACCAATCACGTTTGCCGTTTTGCGCCCGACGCCGGGGAGCTTCATCAGCTCCTCGCGCCCCTGAGGCACCTCGCCACCAAAGTCAGCCACCAGCATCTGAGCCAACCCTACTAGGTGCTTAGACTTGCTATTGGGGTAGCTGATGCTACGGATGAGGCCGAAAATCTCCTCCTCACTCGCACGTGCCATGGCCGATGCCGTCGGATACTCCATGAAGAGCCGAGGCGTCACCATATTCACGCGCTTATCCGTGCACTGGGCTGATAGGACGACGGCCACAAGGAGCTCAAAAGGCGTCGTGTAGTTGAGCTCGGTCTCCGCTACTGGCACGTTCTGCTCAAACCAGCCGATGATGCCTGCGAACCGCTCCTTCCTCGTCATGCCAGCTTTATTTAGTTCGCCCCCTTAAATTGGTCGAGGAAGCGCTGGTCGTTTTCGGAGAAGAGACGTAGATCCTTGACGCGATACTTTAGGTTCGTAATGCGCTCGATGCCCATACCTAGAGCGTAGCCAGAGTAACGCTTGCTGTCGATGCCACAGCTCTCTAGGACATTGGGATCCACCATGCCACAGCCAAGGATCTCTACCCAGCCTGTATGCTTGCAGAAAGCACAGCCCTCACCGCCACAGATATTGCAGCTGATGTCCATCTCTGCCGAGGGTTCGGTGAAGGGGAAGTAGGAGGGACGTAGGCGAATCTGAGTTTCGGGGCCGAACATCTCTTGGGCGAAGTAGAGCAGTACCTGCTTGAGGTCGGCGAAGGATACGTTCTGGTCGATGTAGAGCGCCTCCATCTGATGGAAGAAGCAGTGCGCGCGGTAGCTGATGGCCTCGTTGCGATATACACGCCCAGGGCAGATGATGCGTAGAGGCGGCTGCTGTGCGCTCATCACGCGGCTCTGTACGGACGAGGTGTGGGTGCGGAGCAGACTACCAGGTACGTTCTGCACGAAGAATGTGTCCTGCATATCTCGGGCAGGGTGATCGTCGGCGAAGTTGAGTGAGGAGAATACGTGCCAGTCGTCCTCGATCTCTGGGCCTTCGGCCACGGAGAAGCCCAGGCGTGCAAAGATTGAACAGATCTCCTCCTGTACAAGCGTCAGCGGATGGCGTGTGCCTAGAGGTGTAGGGTATGCCGTGCGGCTCCAGTCGATTTCCTTAGCCTCTGTGCCCTTGTTTTGGAGTGCATCCCTTAGAGCATTGATGCGGCTTTGAGCTGCCTCTTTGAGCTGATTGAGGAGCTGACCAACGAGGCGCTTCTCCTCGTTGGGAACACTGCGGAAATCCTCAAATAGTTGCGATACAAGTCCCTTTTTGCTGATATACTTGATACGGAGTTCCTCCACCTGCTCTAGGCTATCGGCTGTAAGTGCCTCGATTTCCTCCAGCAGTTGCTTAATTTTATCTTGCATATAGTTTCGTCTAATGTCATTTGTTTTGTAAGCCACAAAGATAGTTATTAACGTGAGTTCGGCGTAAGCCTAAGCTCTTTTTATGTTGTAGACCACGTG
>JAUMYV010000080.1:0-7900 GCA_030528445.1 Porphyromonadaceae bacterium
AAGAAGAAACTACCGAATTCTTATTCCATTCCTTACGCCGAACTCACGTTTATTAATGCAGACCCCTCAATGTTCCTCCAAAAATCACGAATCACTCCCGCTCGATAAACTCGCCTCATCGCATACATACATCCCCTAGCCAATCGAAAGGCGAATGGTCTCAGTGTGTAGCGACGTAGCACGCGGCGTCGCCCTAAGTCAAAAGCGATTGTAATATGGAGCGCTGTAAGTGCGACACCATGGCAAAGTCTAGAAATCGACTTTTCTCGTTTTTGGTTAAAAGGTGTAAAGAAATTAACCCCAAATTGAGGCGAACGAAGAGGTAATTTGGGGGAATCGGTTCGCCTTCGCGAAAAAACGCTTACAGATTTTTTCGGATTGTAGGACTAATCCATGGCGATGTGTACACACATCCGAAAAGATTAGTGCAGAGAAATTCTGAAATCGGAGTTCGGCTTAGACCAGATCGGAGCAAATATTGTCTTATACAATTCATTATAAATAAGATAAACAAACAGGCGATTTAAGGCGCTATTTTTTCGGCTGGGAACTAAGTGCCAAAACAAAGTCAAACGCAACCTAGAGCCTCTAAGAGGCCAAATACGCGATTTACCGTTTTTCGCCCACTTCCACCACAATCTCTCACTAACATTCTGAAATTTGAGCTAAAATATAAATCTTGACCTCCCGACACTCTCACAATACAGCAAGCCTGCCCAGGCACTACAATAGCTTGACATCACGAGGCGTTAGTGGCGAAAAAATCTTACCTTTGCTCGTTGTTAAATAGGACATTACAGAAGATGAAGCTATTGCTTATTGCATCACTCATCTTGGTAGGTGTAGCCATTCTGCTACTCTGCATCAAGATTATCCTGCTCAAAGACGGACGCTTCCCAAACACTCACGTTGGGGGGCAGAAGGCTATGCAGGATCGGGGCATCTCCTGTCACACCTCGCAAGACAGACAGAGACGCGAGCACCGCAACCTGCAGGAGCGTCTGGACGAAGCCGCCAAGGAATAAGGCTTAGAGCAACTTATCGACAGAACATAATTAAATTAAGATCACAATATGATTAAGAAGAATTTTCTACACTCAGGTGCAGCTCTACTAGGCTGTGCAGCACTCCTCACACTGGCCTCCTGCCAGCAGGGTAAGCAACAACAGGGCACGGCTACCGTGGTAGCATCGTCTGGAGAAGAAGTACAGCTACCTATCGCCTATGTGCGTATGGACTCTGTACTCTCCCAGTACAAGTATGCACAAGATGTACAGGCCTCTCTAGCCAAGGATGCAGACGGCCATCGCACTCGCTTGCAGGGTCGTGCAGCTGCATTCCAGAAGGCTGCCGAGGACTTCCAGCGTCGCGCACAGATCAATGCTTTCATCTCCGAAGAGGCAGCACAGAAGGAGCAAGCCAAGGTCATCGGGATGCAGCAAGAAGTGCAGAATCTAGAGGTTAAGCTTAGCCAAGAGCTCGCGATGAAGGGGCAGCTGATGCAGGAAGATATCCTCAAGGAGATTCAGGCTCAAATGAAGATTTTCAACCAAGATGGTCGCTACAAGCTCGTCCTGATCAACTCTGGTGTGCTCTACGCGGACGAAAGCATGGACATCACCGACGCATTCATCCAGCACCTCAACGCTGCCTACAAACCAGAGATGGCTCAGGCCTCTGCAGACTCTGTAGCCAAGAAGTCTAAGTAAACACATCGGCAGAGCATCATCACGATACAACTCAATCAAGATGGGGCTGTGGTAAAATCAAATTTGCCACAGCCCCTTTTGAGTTCCTAGGGATTTCGGCTCTCTAGGAGCAAATCCACCAAAGTCCATGAATAGGAAGAAGAAAAAGAAAACGACACTAGGCTCTAGAGCCCCTTGGCTGGCTCTACTTGTCCTCATCGCCATCATCGGCTGGCAGGCCTACACCATACAGGGCAAGCAAGAGCGGCATGCCCATGCGCAGACATCGAGCCATCAGACAGAGGAGCAATCAACAGCCGTCCCCTCGGGCGAAGTCATCCTCGGCGATACTACCCTCTTGGAGCTCCCACAGCTCGCAGGTGGTACACACAACTACTTCGTCACCCACTATGCCAGTGGGCAAGTCAACTATTCGCTGGAGTACGATACACAAAGGCGACACGCTCGCTGGGTGGCCTTCAGCTTCGATGGCGCAAGTGCCCCCAATAGGGTGAAGCGCTCGGATGCGTGGGCCTGGGATCCTAAGCTCCCCGAGAGGTACAGCACGGACAACTGGTTCGCTCGCTCGGGCTATAGCAGAGGGCATCTAGTAGCCTCGGAGGATCGCACATTCGCCCAAGAAGCCAACGAGCAGACCTTCTACTACAGCAACATCAGCCCTCAACTACAGGAGCACAACGGCGGAGTATGGGTGCGGCTAGAGAAGAAGGTGCAGAGCTGGGGGCGCAATAAGCAGCTGCGCGACGTCCTCTACGTGGCTAAGGGTGGCACTATTCGTGATGACCAAATCGAGGAGCAACGCCTTAGAGGCAAGATCGTCATTCCTCGCTACTACTGGATGGCTCTACTTCTGAAAAAAGGCGAAGAGTACCACAGCATTGCTTTTTGGACAGAGCATCGCAACTATGCCAAGGGGGAGGGCAAACTGCGAGATCTAGCAATCTCCGTAGACGAACTGGAGCAGCGCACTGGGCTCAATCTATTTCATCGCCTACCGCCAGAGATCGCCAGGGAGGTAGAGGCCGAAGATCCCAATGGCTGGGAAGCCAGGCGCATCTGGTGGCAATAGAGCCATTGGGATTGGGCGAATTGGCTTAACTTTGTTTAGGAACTTATCAAAAAACATCAGACTATGCTACAGACTACAACCCATACGCTACAAGGGTACGACATAGAGCAATACTATGGCGTAGTACTAGGGGAGACCATCATCGGAGCTAACTTCTTCAAAGATATCGCAGCCTCGATCCGCGACTTCATCGGCGGACGCTCCAGCTCCTACGAGCGCGTGGTCAAGGAGGCACAAGAAACCGCCCAGAGGGAGATGGTACAGCGAGCCGAGATGCTCGGAGCTAATGCCGTCATCGCTATCAGCTTCAGCTACTCGGCCATTGGGAGCCAAGGCAGTATGCTGATGGTTACGTGTTCAGGAACAGCCGTACGCGTCCGCCGCTAGGCCAAACCCAACCTAACAATCGACAGAGGCAGGCGAATCATCTGTAGCAACGCAGCGTGCTGCGTTGAAAACCCCAAGGCCTCGTGCAACCATCCGCCTAGCGGCGATGCAGATCCAACTCATTGATTGGCAGTAGTAATAGAATTAGACAGATCGACAATGTCACGCAAACGCATATTCTTCTTGGATGCCTACGCCTTGATTTTCAGGGCGTACTATGCATTCATCCGTAGCCCACGCATCGATAGTCAGGGGCGTAATACGAGTGCAATCTTTGGATTCGCGCTGATGCTGGATGAAATCTTGGACAAAGAACAGCCAGACCTCATTGCCGTGGCATTCGATCCGCCAGGCGGAACGTTTCGCCACGAGGCCTACGAGGCGTACAAGGCACAGCGCGACGAGACGCCCGAGGGGATTCGCCTAGCTGTCCCCTACATCAAGCGTCTACTAGAGGCCTACCGCATTCCGATCTTGGAGGTGGCAGGCTACGAAGCCGACGACGTGATCGGCACGCTTGCCGTACAAGCCGAGCAGGCAGGGCTAGAGGTGCTGATGGTTACGCCCGACAAGGACTACGGCCAGCTCGTCTCCCCACACATCTCAATGTACCGACCGATGAGTGGCGGAGGCTACGAGGTATGGGGCGAGCAGCAGATCGTGGAGAAGTTTGGCCTTAGCCAAACCAAGCAGGTCATCGACTACCTAGGTCTGGTGGGAGACTCGGCCGATAATCTACCCGGTTGCCCACGCATCGGGGAGAAAACCGCCCAGAAGCTACTCGCCGAGTTCGGGAGCATCGAGGGGATCTATGAGCATATCGATCAAGTCAAGGGTAAAACACGCGAATACCTCGAGGTAGGCAAGGAGTCAACGCTCATGACGCGTGAGCTAGCGACGATACACACGGGGGTGCCTATCGCATGGCAGGAGAGCCAGTTTGTGCGCAAGCCCCTTGATGCCGAGGCACTCCGTGAGCTATACACCGAGCTTGAGTTTCGCTCCCTGCTCAACAAGCTCTCTACGAGAGTGGAGGAATCTGCACCAGATCCAGCCGAGGAGGTCACAGACGACTCTATGGGCGATCTATTCGCTTTCGACTACAGAGAGAGTAGCACATCCACCCCAAGCGAGAGCACACAGGCTCTAGATCTAGACATCCAGCACTTGACCACTGTGGCACAAGTCGAGGCTATGGCCGAGCGTGCTATGCAGCTAGGCTACATAGCATTCGACACCGAGACCACGGGGCTAGACCCTCTAGAGGCCGAGCTTGTCGCTGCGAGCTTTGCCTTCGGCGAGCGGGAGACCTACTTCTTGCTTTTCCCCGAGGATCGTGCCGAGACCTTAGCACTACTCGAGCCTCTGCGTAGAGTGTTCGCCTCGGATCGCGTACTCAAGATCGGGCAAAACATCAAGTACGACCTGCAGATCCTATTGAGCTACGACATAGAGATCAGCCTTCCGCTATTCGACACTATGGTAGCGCATTACCTCCTCTTCCCCGATATGCGACACGGCTTGGACGAACTTAGCGAGCGTTATCTAGGCCTACAGCCCATGAGCTTCGAGGAGATGATCAAGCCACAGAACCCCAAGAAGCCCGACCTTAGAGCCATCGAGCTAGATCGCTTGGCCTACTATGCGGCAGAGGATGCTGCGCTGACCTATAGGCTGTATCGATACTTCGAGCCAATGCTGGCCGAGCGTGAGCAGACCGCTCTGATGAATGAACTAGAGATGCCACTCATCCCCGTCTTGGCGTCTATGGAACGCGAGGGCGTTAGAATAGACCGAAGCGTGCTAGCAGAGAAGTCGGCAGAGCTACACACCAAGCTCACGGCCGTAGAGCAGGAGATCTTCGAGCTTGCAGGGCGCGCATTCAACGTCAATAGTGCCAAGCAGGTAGGCGAATTGCTCTTCGACGAGCTCAAAATCGTGGACAAGCCCAAGAAAACGAAGACAGGAGGCTACACGACTAGCGAGGAGGTACTGGAGAAGCTACGCAATCGCCACCCTATCGTCGAGCGCATCCTAGACTACAGAGGGCTCAAGAAGCTACTCTCGACCTATGTAGATGCCCTACCCGATCTGGTCTACCCAGACGGCAAGCTACACTCAAGCTTCAACCAAACCGTAGCAGCTACGGGCAGACTCTCGAGCAGTAACCCCAACATCCAGAATATCCCTATCCGCACAGCCGAGGGGCGTGCCATCCGTGCGGCATTCGTCCCCAACGATGCGGATTCGGTTTTTCTTAGTGCCGACTATTCGCAGATTGAGCTTCGCCTCATGGCGCACATGAGTGCCGACGAGGGGCTCATCGAGGCATTCCGCCAAGGGCACGACATTCACCAAGCCACAGCCGCCAAGATACACGGCATCCCCCTAGAGGAGGTAACTTCCGAGCAGAGACGTGGGGCAAAGACTGCCAACTTCGGCATCATTTACGGCATTAGCGCCTTTGGGCTAGCCGAGCGACTCAGCATACCACGAGGAGAAGCCAAGGCGCTTATTGACGGCTATTTCGCCTCTTACCCTGGAGTGAAGGCTTATATGGATCGCGTGGTCGAGCAGGCTAAGGGGCAGGGCTACGTCTGCACGCTACTAGGCAGGCGACGCTACCTGCCCGACATCACGAGTGCCAATGCTGTGGTACGTGGCTACGCCGAGCGCAACGCCATCAACGCACCGCTACAAGGCACTGCGGCCGACATCATCAAGATCGCGATGATCCGCCTATATGCAGAGATTAGACGTCGTAGCCTGAAGAGCCGTATGATCCTGCAGGTGCACGACGAACTGAACTTCAACGTCCCCAAGAGCGAACTGGCAGAGATGCGTCAGCTCGTCAGAGAGACGATGCAGTCCGCCCTCACCACACTAGCCGTTCCTCTAGTTGTGGAGGTCGGCGAAGGGGAGAGCTGGCTCGAAGCACACTAGGGAGGTGCTCCAGAATACGCAACAAGGCCTAACCTCTCAAACGACTATGGAGGTTAGGCCTTGCTGTGTTATTACGGATGGAGGTTATTGATGCGATGTGGGGGCTTCGACAAAGTAGGGGCTTAGGCGAATGCTATCGTCGCGAGAGAAAGCAGGGTCGCGCATCAAGGTGCTCCAGCGCACAATCCGTCCGTGGCGATTGATGAGCCGATTGAGCGACTTGACTTGTGTGTAGCTCAAATAAGGATGACGGGGAATATCACCCGAGACGAGCGAATCCAAACGGTAGCTGCGTGGCGGACGGCCTATACGAAACCAACCCTTCAGGCTAAGGAATTTGTCTTCGTCCATACCATACACCTCCTGCAGCTGCAGTACGGTGTAGTAGCCCCCGAGCTGACGCCTAAGTGCCAAGATGCGATGCGAGAAAGCAGGGCCTATCCCTGGTACTCTGATGAGCGTAAGCGAGTCCACGGCATTCAAATCCAAGACTTGTCGCTGTCTGAATTTAGGAGCTGACGAGTTTCTCAAATGAGCAGGAGGGCCAACGTAGTGGTCTGGTCGGTAGATTGTATCGGCAGGCGTCGCTAGTGCCGACATTTGGTTCTGACCTCTCGAAGTCAAGAAGAGCAAAACTGCTCCCGAAGAGATCAAGAGCAGTAGGACAATCAGCACAATGCGCTCGGCTCGTCCGACGAAAAAGAAGTAACGCCCCATAGCAAGTATCAGATTTTAGTAGAGCTGTGTCAGATGCTCCATTTATTGACTTTCAATCCGCTCGATCCGACCGTCCTTGAGGTAGATCGTACGATCGGCACGTTTGGCTAGCTCGATATCGTGCGTGACGATGACGAAGGTCTGTCCAAGCTCTACTCTAAGGTCAAAAAAGAGCTGATGCAGGGCTTCTTTGTTGTGTGTATCGAGGCTACCCGAGGGCTCGTCCGCAAAGATGACGGCGGGCTCATTCATCAGCGCACGAGCTACGGCGACGCGCTGGCTCTCCCCGCCCGACATCTGATTAGGCTTGTGACTCGCTCGTTCGCTTAGCCCCATTTGCCCCAACAGCCTACTAGCTCGTTGGCGTGCTTGCCGACGGCTCTTGCCTGAGATCATCGCTGGTATCATCACATTCTCTAGAGCCGTAAACTCTGGGAGTAACTGGTGGCTCTGGAAAACGAATCCGATCGAGCTATTACGTAGCTCTGCCGTGGCACGAGAGCTAAGTTTGCTCACTTCCCTACCTGTGATGATGAGCTTGCTATCGGCATCGGCGTCGGTCAGAGTGCCTAGGATCTGCAGGAGCGTAGTCTTACCCGCTCCACTAGGGCCGACAATAGAGACAATCTCACCCTTGTAGACCTCCAAATCAATCCCTCGAAGGACTTCTAGAGCACCAAAGCGTTTGCGGATATTAGTGGCTTGAATGATTTTCATCGGCTGCTGATACTTGAATGTGTTTGAGCACATAGGCGGATAGATGACACCCGAATATGGCTGGCATATAAGAGGCCGTGCCAGCGGTCGAACGCTTACATCGCTCTCCGCTAATCTCTACGACAGCCTCTTCGTCGGGTAACTCACTAGAGAATACCACTGGGATGCCGTTCTTAATATCTAGCTTGCGCAAACGTTTGCGTAGAGCACGAGCGAGCGAACAATTATAACTTCTGTTGATGTCGGCTACCTGAACGGCACTAGGATCGCTCTTAGCACCTGCCCCCATAGAACTCACGATGGGCAAGCCTCGCTGCTTACTTAGGGCGATGAGGTAGACCTTGGGGCTGAGCGAGTC
>JAUMYV010000080.1:7910-10401 GCA_030528445.1 Porphyromonadaceae bacterium
ATCGATGACGAAGTCGTAGCGATGGCTATTGAGTAGCGTCACCATATTCTCGTCCTTGAGAAACGCCTCCACAACCTCGAGCTCAATCTCTGGGTTAATGTCCCTAAGCCTCTCGGCAAGTACAGAGGCCTTAGGTCGACCAATCGTACTATGCAGAGCCGCCAGCTGTCGGTTGATGTTGGAGGGCTGAACGATATCGGCGTCCACAATAGTCATACGACCAATACCAGCGCGTGCAAGCATCTCGGCAGCATAGCCACCAACGCCACCAAGACCTACGACCAGCACATGCGCCCGCCCTAGCTCCTCCACACGCTCTGCTCCCCACAGCAGCTTAGTTCTTTCTTTCCAGTCTGTCCTCTCGGTCATATTTTTATACTACAAATAGTACTATCCTCGTCAATTTAATCTTTAAAGTCTAAGACATTTATCATCACCCTCTATCAGCTCGTCAAGAAGACACCTCCAACGGTCGTCATTGACATTGGGTGCATAGTCCAATCGCTTACTCAAGCATGCCTGCTGGAGGCTTTTGCGTAGCTCTTCGTTTGTGCAGAGTTCCAGCAATGTGTCGGCATAAGCTCTGAGGTCGAAAGGCTTGACCAATCTACCTGCGCACTGATTATCGCCAACTATGATATTCACACCTGCACAACAGTCAAACACGACGGGTATTACTCCATTGTTTTGTCCTTCCGCCAGCACCATTCCCCAGCCCTCAAATGTTGATGTTAAACATACAATCGCCGCATCATTGTAGATACGCTTAAGATCTGTTTCATAGCCATACAAACGAACCCTCCTGAGCTTATATTTCTTAACGAGCTTATGGAAGATCCATTCATCGGGGCCAGCACCATAGAACTTCAACTCCCAATCGGGCAATTTATCTTGAATCTCCCTCCAAACTTTGAGCAAGCGATCGAACCTTTTAGGAGCTAGTGATAGTCGACCGACATAAATAATCTCTTTGTTCTTATTGAGATTTACATCAGCCTCAATCTCTATAGTATTGGTCATTGAGACGAGCTTTACCCTTTCGGATTCGGTGATAGGTAAGTCTCGAGATATTTCGGTCTTGTACTCTGGGCATAGTACGATATACCGCTCAAAGAGGCGAATATCCCTCAAGAGACATTCTCTAACATACTGTGTATAAGCAAATTCCCCCCCCCCACTACGTATACTCATACTACAAACTCTCTGCAGATAGTTCAGCATTCTTTTCTTTATCGAGTAGGTAGCTTGTAGTTTTTGTAGCTCTGCCTTATAATTCACTTCCCAAAAGGGCTTGCTGTGATTCCAGTAAACAAACTTACATGAGCTATGCTTACTCCATTGTTCAAAAAACTCTCCCTCCATGTAGCACGCAAAAGCAATACGAATATCTTGATCCGCTATGTAAGATATGAGAGCAGCCTTATTATCTTCTGTATAGAATGATTCTTGATTGGGCAAGCAATAAATTTGGGCACTAATCCCCTCTGGCAAGATGAACTCATTGGCATTATGCTTGGCGCCAACGAACGTGGAGTGTATGCCCCATTTACTAAATAACTTCGCGGTTGTTAGAGAAACTCGCTCAGCTCCACCACCCTCTAGACGAGGATGAAGAAAAGCTACTTTTAGACCGTTGTAGTTCATATGTCTATAGTTTGTTAAATGCATCTTTGGAGCTACCTTGGCTCAGCCTAACCACTTAGTTTTTGTAGTAGCTCCATAGATTTAGATACAACCTAGGGAATTTTAGGAACAGAGCCCAATGAATACGTTCCGTTTTAGTCCCCCAAATATACGGATACTTACGAGCCTCTTTGACAAAAGGCCAGAATTTTCTAAACCACTCCCTACGCCTGCTCTTCTCCTCCCATGCAGCAACCATATTGACTCTCAGATGCATTACCTGCATCGTATTGATGTAGAGAATAAGTTCGGGATTTCGCTGCGCATACTCTCTGTGCAAATCTTGTATGTTGAGGTGAAGATCGAGAATTCGATTATCAAATCGTCTGGTGATGGCATCAGCTCTATAGCGTCGGTATCCATACCCGAAGTCGGAGATACCTGCCCAAACCTTTACTCGCTCCAAAATCCGAAAACCCATTGGTACATCCTCATAGTAACGCCCAATAGGGAATTCTATCCCATCGAATAGTGAGCGGCGGTAAATTTTACCCCAAGCGTATTGGTTAATGCGTTTCTTGAGGACATACGCCGAGTATATCTCTCTAGAAGAAGACAAAGTGAAGTCCTCAAACTGCTCTCTCGATGTGATATCTTCGCTCCAGTAGTTGGTAATACCAAATTGAACAACGTCTGTATCTGGACAAGCATTTAGGTATTGCATTGCCTTATTGATAATATCGTTTTCCAACCAATCATCACTATCAAGGAAGGTAATATACTCTCCAGACGCTCTAGATAAGCCACTATTTCTAGCCGATGATAACCCACCATTCTTTTGATGAAACACCCTAATACGACTATCTTG
>JAUMYV010000081.1 GCA_030528445.1 Porphyromonadaceae bacterium
TCTCTACATAGAGCAAGACGTCCTCTATATAGAGCTAAGCTTGCTCCAAAGAATTTGCAGAGAAGATCCTACATTCTTTGTTATTGCTGTCTAGTAAAGTTTTTCAGTTTGTATCAATTAAAGGGCTGGCTTCGGGAAATGAAGTCAGCCCTAATTTTGTTACTTTGATTGTCGCAAAACCCAAACATTGTTCGTCTCATGTGATGTCCAGATAACCTATTTACTAGGATTGAAAGCCCCTTTGAGCGCCATTTCAAAGTTTACCGGACAGCAACGAAACAAATGCTCTGTGTCCAAACTAAGTTTCAGCACAGAACATTTGTACAATCTCAAGGGCTAATGTACGTGGCCATGATCGGCATCAGACTCTCTCAATCGAGCATTAACGAAGAACGCACCCTTGAGCACAATTACAGCGTCCTCGGCAAGCTCTGCCAGAGGTGTAATGGCCGTATAGCCGAGTTGCGACGTACCACGGATAACCTCCACTGGGACAAACTCCCACTCATCTTCGTGGTCATGCCCCAGATCCTGCTGCACAAAGATGTAATCCTTGCCATCGGCATGTACGATTGCCGCATCTGGAACGGCAGGTAGTAGCTCTTCTCCGAGACTAACGACCCCTGTGATATTCATACCATCAATAAACCCAGTCTTGTCGCCCACTAAATCGCAATGCACAGCAATGGTTCGGCTATTAGCCTCAAATGTAGAGCCAATAGTGTGAACCCGAGCATCATATTCGCGCTTAGGGCTATTGGTTAGACGGAAGTGAATGGTTTGACCAACCTTGATTTTAGGTAGGTCCTGCTCGTAAATATTGAGGTCTAAGTGCAGAGAAGCGTTATCAATAACCTCTGCAATAGGCGAAGATGGCTCAATGTAGCTACCAATCTGCCCAATAATCTCCCCGATTACGCCATCAATCGGACTAACAATAGAGAGTGTGCCACGAAGATTATCGGCCGAGATACTACTAGGCTCAATACCTGCTAGGCGAATTTGCTGAGCCAATGAGGCCGTTCGTGCCTTGAGGCTAGAGAGCTCCGCCTTGGCATTTTGCAGATTCTTGGTCGCCCCGGCACCTCCCTCTTGTAGGCTCTGCTGTCTATCAACCTCTTGCTCGGCATAGGTTAGGCGACTTAGGGTAGTCAAGTACTCTTCTTGTATCTGCACAAACTGTGGATTGGCGAGGGTGGCGATCAACTGGCCTCGGCGCACATACTGCCCAGAGAGCGTGTGAATCTGTCTGATTGTGCCGCCATAGAGGGTCGTTACATATCCCTTATGAGTCTTGGGAACTTTGAGCGAACCATTGGCACGTATCGTAGCTGATAGCTCCTTGCGCTCGACTGGGCCAAGCTGTATGCCGACGGCTTTGATTTGATCGGCAGTGATATGGACGATGGGGTCGGCATGCGCCTCCGCCTCTTCCTGCTTGGGTTTCTCAACTTGCTTATCCTTTACGGAGCTCTGCTTACAGGCTGATAGTATGCCTAGCATCAAGTTCAGATATATGAATATATTGATTGGTTTCATTGTCACTAGTCAATTTGGTTGATATAGGAATAGATCTGTATGATAGACTGATTGAGCTCATAGACACTCTCTAGAGCCGAGAGCTCTAGCTCGGTCGTCGTCTCTAGGGTATAGAGGTACTCCACATAGCTGATCTCACCAGTGGCGAAAGCGATTTGAGCCGCTTGCAGAGTAGACTGAGCCACAGGCAGCGCCTCTTGCTGATAGTAGAGGCACTGCGCATTCTTCTGCTGATAGTCGGCTAAAGCACTCAGCAGCTGCGCCTGCATCTCTCTCGAGCGTTGCTGATAGTACAGCTGCAGAGCTGTGTGGCGCATCCGCTCGGAGCGGATGCGTGCTCGATTGCTTCCCCAACCGAGGGGGATTGCCACACCGATGCTCCAAGCCTCGCCACGCAATCCGTGACTTAGAGAGCTTTGGCCGATACCATGCCCGGCCTCAAGGGGCTTATTCGTATAGCCAAACGTAAGCTCTGGTAGGCTCTCGTGTAGCTCTAGGCGTTGCTTATCCTTGGCCACTTGTGCCTCTAGAGCAATCGCCCTAAGCTCTGGGTGCGTAGTAATATCTCCAGCTAGGCCTCGTCGCGGGAGTGGGAGTGCTGCAAAAGAATCTTGCTCGCCCAAATCAAGCTCTGCATCTACCCCTAATAGGCTAGCCAAATGCACATAGGCCTGCTTAAGGTCGGTACGCGCTCGAGCCAAATCTTGCCGACTCTTACCCTGCTTGATGAGAGCTGTGTTTAGCTCCACGGGGCTACTTTCCCCACTCTCGACATTAGCCCGGGTGAGACGTACGAAATCCGAATACAAACTGTCGAGCCGCTGCATCTGTCCGAGCCGTCCGTGATAGTAGATCGCCTCGGCATATGCGGTACGCACTTGAACCAAAATCTGGCGTATAGCATCGTTCATCACGGCCTCTTGATGTGCCTCCTCCGTCTTGAGTAGGCCACGCTTGGCGACAAAGACCGTTGGGAAAGGGATCCTCTGGCTAACCTCGAGCGATAGATCTCGCTCTCTGCTAGTCGTCTGCTCTGTTTCCGCCGAGAGCTCCAATCGAGGCAAAGCGAAGGCTGTAGGCCGAAAGGCTTTCGTCGCCTTGAGGAGCGTTCGCTCACTCTGTATCTGGCTGTTGTACTGCATCGCCAAGGCGATCGCATCATCGACCGTAGCGACCTTTATTTGGGGCTCTGACTGTGCATAAATGGGGGAGCTCACGAGGAGTAGCCCCGCGATCATCAATCCGCCCGACGACCTAGAGTGCTTAGCTGTTTTGGGTGCAGGGCTAAACAACATATATAAGAGTGGAAGGACAAAGAGTGTGAGTAGTGTAGCCGAGAGCAAACCGCCAATCACGACTGTAGCAAGAGGCTTCTGAACCTCTGCCCCAGCTCCAGTACTGAGTGCCATAGGCAGGAAACCAATACTTGCGACGGCGGCAGTCATCAGCACGGGGCGGAGACGCTCTGTGGCTCCACGACGAATGCGTTCGAGTAGGTCTACACCCGACTTCTCCAGCTCGTTGAACGTACCAATAAGCACAATACCATTGAGCACTGCCACGCCAAAAAGGGCAATAAAGCCAATACCAGCACTGATGCTGAACGGCATCCCTCGCACAAGTAGGGCTAGAACGCCCCCAATGGCACTCATCGGAATGGCCGTGAAGATGAGCAGAGCCCAGCGAGCCGAGCCGAAGGTGAAGTAAAGCAGGGTAAAAATCAGCAGAAGCGAAACAGGCACAGCAATCAGTAGGCGACTCGTCGCCTGCTGTAGATGCTCAAACTGACCACCATACGTGAAGTAATACCCCATAGGGAGCTTCACCTTATCCAGTCGCTCGTGTATATCGTCTACGACGCTCTGAACGTCTCGCCCAGAGACATTGAATCCGACGACGATACGTCTCTTCCCCTCCTCTCGACTGATCTGAGCAGGTCCAGGACGATACTCGATATCGGCAACCTGAGAGAGCGGTATGAGCTGCCCGTCGTGACTAGGTACAGGCAGATTGCGTACATCCTCGATATCGGTACGGAAAGTGCTATCTAGGCGCACAACTAAGTCGAAACGGCGTTCATTCTCGAAAACTTGCCCCGCTGCCTGCCCTGCAAAGGCTGTATTGAGTGCTTGATTGGCCATACCAATCGTAATGCCATAGGTAGACAAACGTAGGCGATCGTACTGGACATTGATCTGTGGCAACCCATGTACCCGCTCGACTTGAGGTGCTGTAACTCCGGGAACACTGCTGATGATGCTACTCACACGATTGGCATACAGAGCCAAGCTATCCAAGTTTTCGCCGAAAATCTTGACCGCAACGTCCTGACGAATACCCGTCATCAACTCATTGAAGCGCATCTGGATTGGTTGATTCTTCTCGAAAAACACCCCTGGGATAACGGCTAGAGCATGGTTGATTTCATCGGCAAGCTGGTCATAGCTCTTGTCTGGATCTGGCCAATCCTTTTTGTTATGCAAGATTACCATCAGGTCTGTTGCCTCTGGGGGCATCGGGTCGGTAGGCACCTCTGCCGAGCCAGTCTTACCAACCACCATACGCACCTCTGGGAAGCTCTTCATGATGCGCGATGCCTGCATTGACGTCTCGATACTTTGGCTCAGAGATGTACCCTGTGGCAAAATGCAATGGTAGGCGAAGTCGCCCTCTTGTAGCTGTGGGATAAATTCCCCACCAAGCGTGCGGAAAATGAAGATAGCCCCTACAAACAGAGCGACACCTGCTCCGATGACCCAGTACTTGAACTTCAACGCTCTATCTAGGAGTGGGGCGTAATGCTTCTGTAGCCAGTCCATCATCTTATCCGAAACGGTTCGCTTGGCTTGTGGTTCTTTGTTCAAACAGAGTGCACACATCATAGGGATGTAGGTAAGCGATAGGATGAGTGCACCTATGATGGCGAAGCTAACCGTAATGGCCATAGGGGTAAACATCTTGCCCTCGACCCCTACGAGAGTTAGGATGGGGATGTATACGATCAAGATAATGATTTCGCCGAAGGTCGCACTGCTACGGATGCGCTTCGTCGATTCGTAGACCTCTTCGTCCATATCCGTCTGCGTCATACGGCTTTTGACGGCTCTAAGCCCAATATGATGTAGCGTTGCCTCTACCACAATTACCGAACCATCGACGATTAGCCCGAAGTCGATTGCTCCCAAACTCATCAGATTGGCACTGATGCCGAAGAGATTCATCATCCCTAAGGCAAAAAGCATAGATAGAGGGATCGCAGAGGCCACGATAAGGCCAGCACGCAGGTTGCCGAGGAAAAGAACTAGGACGAAGATAACAATCAGTGCTCCCTCGATTAGGTTGGTCTCTACCGTGCTAATCGCACGATCGACCAGCTCCGTTCGGTCTAGGAATGGGACAATCTCTACATCCTCAGGGAGCGAACGCTGGATATTGACGAGTTTCTCCTTGATGCGCTCGACGAACTTGCCGCTATTCTCCCCCTTGAGCATCATCACAATTCCCCCGACGGTCTCTTCTTCTCCGTCGAGCGTGAGTGCACCATACCTCGTGGCATGACCGATCTGCACACGCGCCACATCACGGACGAGCAACTGCTGCCCCTGCTCGGTATGTTTGATGTTGATATTGCCAATATCCTCGAGAGAGCCGACCATCCCTATGCCTCGGATGAAGTAGGCATTGGGCTGTTTGTCGATGTAGGCTCCTCCCGTATTCTCGTTATTCTGCTCTAGAGCCTCGAAGATATCGCTTACCCCGATGCCTAGAGCCCTAAGCCGATTGGGATCGACAGCCACCTCGTACTGCTTGACCTTACCGCCGAAGCTATTGATTTCGGCCACCCCAGGCGTGCCATTGAGCTGACGCACGACGATCCAGTCCTGCATCGTGCGTAGATCCTCTAGGCTATACTTCCCCTCACCCTCGGCCTTAGGGCGCAGGACATACTGGTAGACCTCCCCAAGCCCCGTACTCACGGGGGCTAGCTCGGGGGCTCCAGCTCCCTGAGGCATCTGCTCGATGGCCTCGGGCAGGCATTCGTTGATGAGCTGACGGGCGAAGTAAATATCCACACCTTCGTCGAAAACAACTGTGACGACAGATAAACCAAAGCGAGAGATACTACGCACCTCCTCTAGACCTGGGAGATTGGCAATGCTCTGCTCTATCGGGAAGGTAACGAGCTGCTCCACCTCTTGGCTGGCAAGACTAGGACAGGTCGTAATAATCTGAACTTGATTGTTGGTAATATCTGGTACAGCATCGATCGGCAGCCTAGTCATACTCCACACGCCCCATACGACTAGTAGGAGGGTCATAAATCCGACCAAAGGCTTATGATCTATGCTGTACCGAATAATTCGATTTAGCATAATAATTGATGTTTGAGGATGAAGACTAATTGATATGCCAAGCCTATATGCTCCAAGCGCATATCAACGACAATAAAGAGGGGGATTAAATGCCCCTCAGAGTACGTACAAGCAAGCTATATAACTACATATAGCTCAAGCTTGTAGAACTAGTCTACACTACACCAATCTTGGAGGATGCCAGATACTTACTAGGAACGAAGGTATTAGACTGTCCTGATAATTTGGGAATTTAATTTGCTTGGCTGTCGGATACTTAGGCATATCCACCAACACCGCAAATCTAATGGTAGGCTCTATAACCAAGCCACAGCAGGCACATGCACACATCGGGCTACAGCCCTCTGAGTGCCCAGCTCCCATATCGGCACATACCTGAGCCTCGGCGTGATGGTGATGCCCACCTTCGTGAATATCGAGACAAGGAATAACCGATAAGAAGAGCAGATACAAGCTGAATATATAGATAACCCACTTCATACCTACAGGCAAAGATAAGGTTTTTTCCCCTTAGGTAAGGGAATCAATCCAACTAGAGCCAATCCCTAGGGAAATCTTAGCCTATGTTCATCAGCTTTGAGTGCAACTAGTGAGCTGTATATCGCCATGTTTTAGCAGGCAGCGATAAATTTTGAGGTGCCCCCTATGGAGGTATTATGCTTTGATTGACTAAGCTCTCCCACCACAGAGTATCGCTGTGACTTTTGGCAAGAATCTTGCACTAATCCTATAGTAGAGATAAGCGCTTGTGGTGGTTAGGAGGGCAGTTAGCCACTGTATCAGTATCTGCCCCCAAGGAGAGTTGCCAAGAGGAGTAGCATACCCGAATCCTCGAAATAGGTTGATGAAAATGATGAAATGTGAAGCATATACAAAAAATACAGACGGCGCTAAGAATGCCATGGAGTAACTAAAGACTTTGTTCGCCATCAGCCTTTGGATGAGTTGGAAGATGCTCCCCACGAGTATCATACAGCTTATGCCGTATGGTAAGAATACCAAGGATAGTCTCCCAAGAATAAAACAATATATAGGTATGCTGCTAGATTAACGAGCGAGAGAATGGGAGGAATTTGTAGGCTTCCAGCGAGACTACGCCCAGTGTAACCTAACCATCCGCCTACAATGAAATAGAATCCGATGCTACTAGAAATAACAGCATTTATCCCTAGTAGATAGAGAAGCCCCATGGCGATTGGCAAGACAACCTTAATGTGGCGAAATAGGAGGCTTATGATCGGGCTCAAAATAACCAGATAGATGAGCTCTCTGATATACCAAAGCGGACCATTGAAGGGAAGTATCAATAGCTCGAAGATAGACAACCTATTGATCATACTAATCTCCGCATTAGATATCCCAGGGGTAAAGCCGACTTCTAGGGCAATATTATTTTTGAGCCACACTGCGACAATGCAGATGATCCCCCAAAGGATATAAGGTAGCAATAGACTTCTTGCTTTTACCTTGAGTAAATTTAGATAACGTTTGGCGGGGAAAAGGAAAAAGAGATAGCCAGATATTAGGGCGAATCCGCCTACTGCAACTGCTCCCAGGCTACGGCTGATTAGCTCTGTCATATGAAAGATATTTGCTCCGTCCAAGGAAAAAGATGCGGGGGTAGTAGTTGTCACGACGACGCAGTGAGACAGTACAACCAGGAGGAGTAGAGGGAAGCGGACACTTGTGATTAGTGCTGAATCAAGTTGATTAATCTTCGACATATATTAGCTAATACTTGTATAATGTAGCAGCAAGGCGACGTACGACAGCTCGCCCTTTGCTTTACATATTCTAATGCAAAAATAATGCAAACTCTACAAGCACCAATTGGGTAAGCTTTCTTTTCATTGCTATCTAGTAAACTTTGGGATGGCACTCAAAATGGCTTTCAATCCTAGTAAACAAGCGTGCATTCCCTCTGATTTAGTTGTACCCCCATCGTCAAGTAGCATTGATTGGGTCGGACAGCCGCCCTTGAGAAAGGATGAAGGCCATATAATTGCACTCCACTCAGCTGTATATCGCCATATTTTAGCAGGCAACAATAAATTTTGATATATCACCCTTGACTCTATCTGTATCAAAATCAAAAAGGGCGCGACAAAGCCTCCCTTTGCCACGCCCTCAAATAGTCATTATATCTAGACCTAGAGCATACGCTGACTACGCTGGATGAAGCGTGCTAGCGCCTCACCCGTGAGTAGACCGCTACCGAGTAGAGCTAGATCTACTAGCTGGCCGACTAGATCATTGCCGGCACCATAGGCCTTGAGTTCGCTCTTAATAGCACCCTCGAGCTCTGCCTGCTTATAAGCCAAATCTTCGAGAGCCTGCTTATCTGCAGCAGGGATCTCTTCGTCCTTTTTACCTTCTTGAGCCTTGCGTGCAGCCTCAACCTCTGCCGTCTTGGCGGTCAGTTCGTCGCGCTTAGCCTGCAGCTCACCCTCGATGGCCTGAGCTTCGTCGTCTAGGATACGGCGAACCAGCGGATGGTCGGCATTGAGCACCACATTGTAGCTCTCGGGCATTTCTCCATAGAAGCTCATCCCCGGTTGCATCTTCGCCATCTCCTGCACACGGCGCATAAACTCGGCCTGCGTGATGAGGACAGCATCGGCCTCTGCACCCATAGACTCAATGGCCACATGATAGTGCTTCTTCTCCTCTTCGGGTAGACGACCTGCGAAGATCTGCTCCAGACGAGCCTGTTCCTCACCAGTTAGGGCGACAGCCTTGGCATCCTCTTTCACGATGAGCTTGGCTACAGAGTCCGAGTCTACACGCACGAAGCGTACCTTCTCGAGCTTCTGCTCTAGCTGCCCCACTGCGTGCACATCTAGAGGCCCGTCCATGAGTAGCACCGAGTAGCCCTTGGCTTCTGCACGCTGTATATGACTATAGAGCGCATCCTTATTGTCGGCATAGAGGATCACGAGCTGCCCATCCTTATCGGTTTGCTCACCCTCTATGAGCGTGCGGTACTCCTCGATGGTAAACTTCTTACCTGCCACATCGGTCAGTAGTACAAACTTCTGCGCACGATCGTAGAACTTCTCATCGCTAAGCATACCATACTGCACGAAGATCTTGAGGCTATCCCACTTCTCCTCAAAGAGCGCGCGGTCGTTGCGGAAGATTTCGTCTAGACGATCGGCCACTTTCTTGGTGATGTGGTTAGAGATTTTCTTAACCTGAGCGTCGCTCTGCAGATAAGAGCGTGATACGTTGAGCGGAATATCTGGCGAATCAATCACTCCATGTAGAAGCGTCAAGTACTCGGGCACAATCCCCTCAACCTCTTCAGTCACGAAGACCTGATTGCAGTAGAGCTGAATTTTATTGCGCTGGAGCTCCATCTGATTCTTAATCTTGGGGAAGTAGAGAATACCCGTAAGGTTGAATGGATAGTCTACATTGAGATGAATCCAGAAGAGTGGCTCCTCCATATTCATCGGATAGAGCTGGCGGTAGAAAGCCTTGTAGTCTTCGTCCTTGAGCTCGCTAGGCTTCTTCGTCCACGCTGGATGCGTGTCGTTGATTTGGTTATCCTCCTCTGTGTCCTGCATCTTGCCGTCCTTCCACTCCTGCTTCTTACCAAAAACAACAGGGATTGCGAGGAACTTACAGTATTTATTGAGCAGGGTTTCTAGGCGAGACTTCTCGAGAAACTCTTTGCTCTCATCATCGATGTAGAGGACTATATCCGTACCACGATCGGCCTTCTCTACTTCTTCTATCGTGTACTCGGGCGACCCGTCACAACTCCACTTGACAGCCTGTGCTCCCTCGCGATGACTCTTAGTGATGAGGTCTACACGCTTCGCCACCATAAAGGATGAATAGAAGCCCAAGCCGAAGTGACCGATGATAGCGAGCTTATCGTCCTTGTACTTATCGAGAAACTCCTCGGCACTGGAGAAAGCGATCTGATTGATGTACTTGTCTACTTCCTCGGCCGTCATACCGATACCGCGGTCGCTCACCGTGATTGTACCAGCCTCGGCATCTACCGAGATTGTTACCTTGAGGTCGCCAATCTCTCCCTTGAACTCACCTGCGGAGCTCAAGGCCTTGAGCTTCTGCGAAGCGTCCACTGCGTTGCTGACTAGCTCACGCAGAAAAATATCGTGTTCGCTGTAGAGAAATTTCTTGATAACGGGGAAGATGTTTTCACTCGTTACGCCAATTTTACCTTGTTTGCTCATACTATCTTATGCTAATATATTATTTATTGTCTGTGCAGATAGAGGACAAACACAGTGCCAAGAGCGATGTATATGCCAAGATGTCACGAATAGATGTCAGTAGACGGTGGTTTCTCTCCAGATAAGCAGAGCAAGACACAAAAAAAGCTCGATCTATTGCTAGACCGAGCTTCTATGAGGTGAGATAAG
>JAUMYV010000082.1 GCA_030528445.1 Porphyromonadaceae bacterium
ACCTATACCTATTAATTCAATTGATTACTTACGCTCTCCATAGGCTCTCTATATTACCTATGCCGAAGCTACAATGATTGGTAATCTCGCTCCTAGATAAAAGAAAGGTGCTGTGGAATTCGCCACAGCACCCTCTGTCTTTCTTGAGGCTGTATCAGCTACAGCTCGCCCTTGTCCTCTAGCAACTGTTGGCTATAGCTCACTAGATGACGCAGGTTGTTGAGTATTTCGTTTGTCTCTTGGAGAATGTTCATATACACAAGCGAGACTTTGAGGTTTTCTTTATCGCTCTTGTGTGTACGCTTCATCTGCATTTTGCGCATCTCCTTGACTTTGTTTCTAAGTTCCTTACCCATCGCCTTAGCCTTCTTGGCATCCTCCATCTTTTCACTAGAGATGAGTAGATGTACTTGATCGATGTAATCGATTACTTCATCACGCACAGGCAAGAACTCTTCGCGATACTGCTCGGGCATTGGGTTAAAGTTATTACTCACGTGCTCGTGACAAACTTCGGCCGAGCGTTCGATAGCATAACTCATCTGCAGACAGGCATTAGCCCCTAGATGGAACCACATGTTTTTCTCTAGAACGGCATCATTCTTGAGCCTACGCAGACCAATCGTTTCCTTTCGGCGCATGCTCTTGAATCGACGCTTATTCTCCTCGGTACGATACTGCACCTTACCAAGCATTTTGAGGTCTTCGTTGAGGAAACCATTGGTCAAGTTTTGGTAGTCGGTGGTCACGCTCTCTAGGTGCGCAATCTGGTTGAGGCGGACGTGCTTGGATAGAAGTTCCCAAGTCTTAGTCTCATCTTCGGAGTTGAGAATCTCAACGAATAGCTCATCACTAGCCTCACTCTTCTTCTTGAATAGACGGCTACTAAAGAGGAGAAACACAGCTAGAGCAATCAAGCCAATCATCGCTACAAATCCACCATAGAACATAGTCAGAGATACGATTGCCGCGATCGTAAAGGCAGCTGCCGCCGTCACGAACCAACCTCCAATCACTCCCATCACACCGGTAAGTCTACCCACGGCACTCTCTCTACCCCAAGCACGGTCTGCTAGCGATGTACCCATGGCGACCATAAAGGTTACATAAGTCGTAGACAGAGGTAGCTTGAGCGATGTCCCCACGGCAATCAGCAGACCCGCCAATACAAGATTGACAGAGGCACGAACGAGATCAAAAGCTGCTCCCTGCTCCAAAATAATCTCGCTCTTGTTGAAGCGACTATTAATCCATCGAGTAGCAGAGGCTGGCAGAATATTGTGTACCAGCTGTGCAGCACTACTACTGGCTCTAACCAAACCACGAGAAATCTTAGACGTACCGAAGCTCTCCTCGGCATCATCTTGGCGTGACAGATTGACCGATGTCTTGATTACATTCTGAGCAGACTTGGAGAAAACAAGCGCTAGTACCATCACCAGACCCGAACCTAATAGGTAGTAGATAGGCGTAGAGGCTGGGAGGTTATTCGCCCCCATGAGGTAAGTATCGTAGGCACCATTACCATTGGCCATGTAGTCGGTATAGGCAGAGAGACCAGCTAGAGGGATACCGATGAAATTCACAAGGTCGTTGCCCGCGAAGGCTAGAGACAAAGCCAGAGTACCAGCAAGAATGATAATCTTGAAGATATTGAGCCCTATCCAGTGTAGAATCTGCATAATTAATGCCGACGCAGCGAATATAATCCCCAGAAGCGTCATCGTATTCTCATTGATCCAAGCCTTGGCATCAGCCGTCATGAAGGCTGCATCCTTAAGACCCTTAATCAGCATGAAGTAGATGATTGAGGTAATGGCAATTCCTCCAAATAAGCCGGCAAAATAGGGAAGATTTTTCTTATAGTTGAAAGTAAAGATTATACGCGTGAAGTACTGTACTACGCTTCCAAAAAAGAATGCTACAGCCACAGACATAAAAATCGCGATGATTACCTGAAGAGCTTTGGAGGTATTAATCAGCTCCGTAAGCTCAAGTGATGGATCGTGCCCAATTTTGAGCATAGACATACAGAAAGCTCCTCCTAGAAGGTTGAAAATCATAGACACCGTAGTCGATGTAGGTAACCCGAGAGAGTTGAAGATATTGAGCAGTATCACATCCGTGACCATCGCAGTCAGACAGATAATCATTACCTCCTCGAAGGTAAAATACTCAGGGTGATAAATCCCATTACGGGCAATATCCATCATCCCATTACTAAGCGAAGCTCCGAGGAATACACCGATGGCGGCTACTCCCAAAACAATCTTAAACGAAGCTGCTTTGGCTCCAATAGCCGAATTGAGGAAGTTCACAGCATCATTACTCACACCCACCACTAGGTCGATGACGGCCAGTACGGCAAGGAAGATAAGGATACAGGTAAAAATCAAATCCATAGTTTTTGAATATTAATTCTTTTGAGATAAGTCTTTGATGTTTTTATGTTGTGCCTACCAATCTACCTCAGAGATTAACTCGAGGAACTGATCTTCGGTCAGAATACTAATCCCCAATTGTGTTGCTTTGGCCAGCTTAGCTGGCCCCATCTTGTCGCCTGCTAGTACATAATCGGTCTTCGATGAGATAGCAGAATTCATTCTTCCGCCCAAACGCTCCACTAGAGCCTTGTATTCGTCTCGGCTATGCTGTGTGAATGTCCCGCTGATGACGAACGCCTTGCCCGTAATAGGGGAAGCAATCGATTCACCCAATGCCTCTTCGCCCTCTGTTCTCTCAAACCGAAGCCCCAAATCTTGCAAATCCTTGAGCAACTTCTGGTTCTCCTCGCAGGCGAAATAATCAACGATACTGCGAGCAATCACAGGACCAATCTCTGGCGTTGCGCAGAGACTCTCGTGTGTCTGCCGGGCCAGCTCATCAATGGAATGAAAGTGCTTAACCAAAGTTCTAGCAACGGTTTCGCCAACGTAGCGAATTCCGAGCCCAAAAAGGAGAGCTGCGTAAGGACGCGTCTTAGACTCAGCTATACTATCGACGAGCTTCTCAGCGCTCTTACGCTGAAATCCAGGTAATCTCTCTATCTGCTCAACCGTAAGCCCATACAAATCTGCTATATTGTGAATAAGCCCCTGCTCGAAGAATAGGTCTATTGTCTCTGGACCAATACGAATATCTGCAGCCTTACGTCCACAATAATGCTCGATGCGCCCCATTTGCTGAGGTGGGCACATGGCTCGGTTAGGGCAAAAATAGGCAGCTTCGCCCTTGACACGCTCCAATGTAGCCGAGCAGGCAGGACAAAGCTTGGGGAAATCGACCGGATGCGCCATAGGGTGCCTTAGCTCCGCATCGACAGCTACAATCTTGGGGATAATTTCTCCTCCTTTCTCTACCGAAACGAGATCGCCTAGATGTAGGTCTAGCGAACGGATGAAATCCGCATTGTGTAGCGAAGCTCGGCGAACTATCGTACCAGAGATCTGCACTGGGGTGAGGTTAGCCACTGGCGTTACTGCACCTGTCCGACCTACCTGATAATCTACGGACTCAAGCGTCGTCTGCACACGCTCTGCCGAGAATTTATAGGCAATCGCCCATCGTGGACTCTTAGCCGTATAGCCGAGCTCTTCTTGAGCCAGAACGGAGTCTACCTTGAGCACTACTCCGTCTGTAGCTACGGGCTCATCTGTGCGCGCCACAGCCCAATGATCCAAGAAGGCTAGTATATCCTCTAGGCTATGGCATAGCTTCGTCGCTTGCGAAACCTTGAGTCCCCAACGCTTACAGCAGTCAAGTCGCTCATAGTGGCTATCTGGTAGCTCTGGGTGAGCTGGCACGTAATAGAAGTAAGCGTCGAGTCTGCGCTCTGCTACCACTCGTGGGTCTAGGAGCTTGAGTGTGCCACTGGCGGCATTGCGTGGATTGGCAAATGGTGATTCTCCTGCCTCTATGCGATTCTGATTGAGCCGATCGAACTCGGCAAAAGGGAGCAAAATCTCTCCTCTCACCTCAAGGCTACTCGGTACATCTTCGCCGTATAGGCGGAGTGGAATGGAGCGAATCGTACGCACATTGACCGTCACATCATCTCCGACGCGTCCGTCTCCTCTCGTGATAGCTCTCACGAGCAGACCATCCTCGTAAATCAGCGATATAGACAGCCCGTCGTATTTAAGCTCTGCCACGACGTCGAATGGATGCCCTAGATCTCGGCTCACTCTCGAGTAAAAATCTCGAACTTCGTCGTAGCTATATGTATTACCGAGAGAGAGCATCGGGTAGCGATGCTCCACTTGCGTGAATGCCTCGCTTCTATCGGAGCCCACTCTCTGTGTAGGTGAATCGGGAGTGATAAGTTCGGGGTGCTGTGTCTCTAAAGTATCGAGCTCTCTGAGGAGCATATCGAACTCTTGGTCAGATATGGTGGGGGTAGAGAGTACATAGTACTCGTAGTTGTAGCGATTGAGAGCAACACGGAGTTGCTGTATTCGTTCTTCCACTATAGCCATAGTTGGTAATATTTGAGATCGTAATAGTGACCATCGTACCACTGCCACCCCTCTAGGGTACCAACGTGGAGATAGCCGAGGCTCTGGAAGAGCCGAAGGCAAGCTTGGTTATTCTCTAGAATAGACGCATAGGCCATCCGACATCCCAGTCGACGACGTACATAATCGTGCACCAACTCTAGTGCCTCGCAGGCATACCCTCTCCTGCGGCACTCGGGGGCGACATACAGACCGATACCTATGCGCTTACTGATTGGCTCGAAGTCCTGCAGTTGCACATACCCTACTGGGACATCACTATCAGTATCGATCATCATCAAGTTGAGCCCAGATTGCTCTAGAATCGACGACGTAGACTGGATAATATACTGGTCTATAAACTGAGTTGATATAGGATTGAACGCTCCCGAGGATGCCCAAGAGCGCGCATCGTTCTCCCAAAGATAGAGCAAATCTCTGTCTCGGCCAAGCTCTATGGCTCTAAGAAACAATCTATTCGAATATAGAAGTCGGCTATCCATTCCTCTATTCTATAGCCTGATAGACTGCTCAAAGTCGGTACGACCGAGGATCGAGCGCCCTAGAGTAACCTCATCGGCATATTCAATCTCATCACCAATGGCTACACCGCGAGAGATGATGGTTATCTTGACATCTAGGCCAGAAAGGCTTCTATGGATAAAGAAATTAGTCGTGTCTCCCTCCATGGTCGTCCCTAAGGCTAAGATTACCTCCTTAACCTCTCCTTCTCTCACGCGCTCCACCAAGGCATCAATCGTTAGATCATCTGGTCCAATCCCATCAATAGGCGAAATAACACCACCTAAAACGTGGTACAGGCCTCTATACTGTGCAGTATTCTCAATAGCCATAACGTCACCTACGTGCTGTACGACGCACAGTAGAGAGGCATCTCTAGCCGAGTTGGAGCAAATGGTACATAGGTCTGTGTCGCTGATGTTGTGGCAACGCTGGCAATATACAATCTGATCACGCATCTCGGTAAGGGTACTAGCGAAAAGACGCACCTCACTCTCGGAGCGAGAGAGCAAATGCAAGGCAAGACGCAAGGCACTCTTGCGCCCAATACCAGGGAGGCTAGAGAGCTGCTCTACGGCTCGCTCAACCAACTTGGAGGGATAAGTGATCATCTAAATTCATCTATAATAAAACGAAATCGGTAGCCTCTCCAATATCGTTTTGAGGCTACCGACTTCGTTTTAATTTTCTTCTTCGAGTAGCTCTATCTCATTCCCTTCTTTGTCTAGGAACTTATAATCGAGGAATGCTAAACTCTGATTGGGGGTAACACGAACCCCCTTGGCAATCTTGAGCTTCCATTGACGAGCAATGGAGAATAGCAGACCCTTGTTGAGATAGGCTGCCACGTATGGATGTACGTGTACGTTGATGTAGGATACACTTTGCTGCTGTACTAGCTCCTTGAGCTTCTCCTCAATCTGATCTGTAAGTAGCACCGAAGACTTCATCTTGCCTGTTCCCATACAGCTAGGGCAAGTCTCCTCGGTGGTAATCTGCATAGCAGGACGCACCCTCTGGCGCGTAATCTGCATCAGACCGAATTTACTCAAGGGTAATATATTGTGTCTGGCTCTATCGCCCTCCATCAGTTTGACCATGTGTTTATAGAGCAACTCTCTATTCTTGGGGTCGTGCATATCGATGAAGTCCACGACGATAATCCCGCCTAAGTCTCTGAGTCGGAGTTGGCGAGCCAGCTCTTCTGCGGCAGACATATTGACGTCTACTGCCGTTTCTTCCTGCTCTGCGCTCTTGCGTGACCTATTACCGCTATTCACATCAACTACGTGCATAGCCTCGGTCTGCTCTATAACTAGATAAGCCCCTTTCTTGTAGGTAACGGTACGACCAAACAAAGACTTAATCTGCTTGGTAACCCCCTTCTCGTCAAAAATCGGTAGTTTACCCATATAGCGCTGTACAATCTCCTCTCGACCTGGTGCTATAGAAGCCACATACTCTTTGATATCCTCATAAAAATCGGGGTCATTGACGTGGATGCTCCGGAACGAGGGATTAAAGGTGTCTCTAAGCAATCCTAGAGCACGACTCGCCTCTTCGTAGACGATACGTGGCGCCTTGATCTTGGGGAGCTTCTGTATACTCTCTTCCCAGCGACGCACTAGTCGACGGAGCTCTTGGTCAAGCTCACTGGCCTTCTTGCCCTCAGCCGAGGTACGTACAATGACACTAAAATTCTTGGGCTTAATGCTAAGCATTAGCTGCTTGAGTCGTGTGCGCTCCTCAATAGACTGAATCTTACTGCTTACAGAGACTTTATCGGAAAACGGCACCAGCACCATATTGCGCCCAGCTAACGACAATTCGGCAGATAGGCGGGGGCCTTTGGTGGAGATAGGTTCTTTGGCGACCTGTACCAACACTAGCTGCCCTTGCTTGATATAATCTGCTATCTTGCCCTCCTTGGGGAGCTCAGCAGAGATAGGTATTTTGGTGGCTGATGGGATTGGCTTGCCTGAGGCTACAATATCCAGCAGACGCTGCTGCGAACCAAAAGTAGGCCCTAGGTCAAGATAATGCAGGAAAGCATCTTTTTTGTACCCTACATCTACAAAAGCTGCATTGAGACCTGGCATAACTTTCTTCACCTTGCCTAGGTATATATCCCCGACAGCGAAAGCCAAGTCTCGACGTTCTCGTTGGAGCTCGACCAACTTCTGATCCTCCAGTACTGCCATGGAGATCTGCTTGGCCGAAACATCAACTATTAGATCACTAGTCACTTTCTATATAGATGTATGAGTTTATAATTAGTACACGAGGGGATAAAGACAAGCTCCACTCACCTTTATCCCCTCGAGAGAGAAGCCTACATGTTACTTCTTCTTCTTATGTCTGTTCTTTTTCAGTCTTTTCTTACGCTTGTGCGTGGCCATCTTATGGCGCTTTCTTTTCTTTCCGCTTGGCATGTCGTTTATTATTTGGATTTAACTTCTGTGATTTATCTAAATACTCATTACTTCACCTTCACCGAGAAGAGCTTCGATGGCTTGAAAGCTGGGATTCTTCTCTTAGGGATGATGATGGTCTCCTTCTTGGAGATATTACGTGCAGTCTTCTCGGCACGCTCCTTGATGATGAAGCTTCCAAAACCACGGAGGTACACATTCTCACCTCTTACGAGAGAGTCCTTGACGGACTCCATGAAAGACTCCACCACCACTAGGGCAGTTTCTTTGTCTACGCCTGTGCTCTTAGCGATTTCGCTTACAACTTCAGCCTTTGTCATAATTACTATATCTTACTTTATTATAAATGAATAAACAACTTTGACTTTCGGACTGCAAATATAGTACATTTATCCAAAAGTCCTAAACCTTTTTCGGTTTTTGTATTCAATCTAAACGCTTTGAGAGGGCAAAGTCAGCACCACAATCACAAGCCTCACTTACATTATACTACTTATAACAAGTAACGACTTGGGGTCTCGCAGTTATAGCGACGGCAGTCAAAATCCATTCAATTCATGAACAACGACTTAGGCCGACGATTAACAGTAAAAACATAAGCTACTAATTCTCTAGGGCATGACAGACATTTCATCTGAAGCTCAGCCTCAACTCGCACCTATTAGTGAATCCCCAAGCGCCAAGATAGTCTCGACATAAAGATTCCACAACAAGACCGAGATTTAGAAAATAGACCAAATTTCAGAATGTTGATAAGAGATTGGGAGTAGATTGGGATGAAAAATCACACATCGCGTATTTGCCCCCTGAAGTGCCCCACAGCGTGCCCGACCTTATTCTGGGACTTAATCCCATCCAAACGAAAACGACGCCTTAAAACAAATTTTACACAAACGCATGATAATCAAATAGATAAAACAAACTTTGGAATAGCTTTATCTACCTTGGAACAAGAATTTCAGAATTTCTCTGCAGTAATCCTTTCGAATCTGTGTACACATTGACACGGATTAGTCCTACAATCCCAAAAGATCTCTCTGAGTTTTTCCTCCAAGTCGACCCAATCACCTCAAAAACCCTCATTCGACTAGAGCAATCGTGAGGCTAATAATTATCAAAAAATTAACACCTGATTTATATTTCCATCACCAATCAAATCAACATACAGATCACAAAAGAAAGGGAAGCCTGTGCAACTCGTATAAGAACTCTATCCTACCCCAATCTTCATACTGTGTCTATAAAGAAGAATTAGACTAGAAACGAAGCCATGAAGAATCTGCTAAAACAGGGCATAAATCTGATAATTAAGACTTAAGAAAGAATCTGTCTAAGATAAAACAAAAAGCACCCAAATAATATTTCACCTAAGCTCTAGGAAATCTCAAATTATTCCTTATTTTTGCGCCAAGAAATCAATATAAAACTGAATAAATACGTAAAAAAGCTATGTATTGGACACTGGAACTTGCGTCTAAGCTAGAAGACGCCCCTTGGCCTGCCACTCGTGAAGAGCTCATCGACTACGCACAGCGCTCTGGTGCACCTCTAGAGGTTATTGAGAACCTCCAAGAAATGGAAGATGAAGGCGAACTATACGAGTCTATCGAAGATATCTGGCCAGACTATCCAAGCAAAGAAGATTTCTTTTTCGACGAAGAAGAGTATTAAGCCCTATTTCGCACCAAGACCACGCAGTCGATATGCGCTAGAGTCTACTCGTAGTGGGTTCTGTGTGCAACCCGTATAGATGAGGAAACAATACAGCAACACAATAAAAAGCCTCTGCCTCCTAGCTACAATGCTCAGCTCGGGGCAGAGGCTTTTTGCTCAAACTACCCTACCCGTAGGGCAGTACACAGAGTTGCTACCTCACTTTAACCCCGCAAGCATCGCCCCGGGGAGTGAGCTCTACCTCAGAGCTGTACATAATAGGCAACTAGAGGGACTCGAGGGAGCATCGAAAAGCTTTCTAGTCATGGGTGATATGCCTGTGTCGTGGATGGGACTAAGACAAGGGGTAGGTATACAGATGTCCAACGAACAGATTGGGCTATTCAAAGACACCGAACTCACCGCACGCTACGCCATAAGGCTGAAGCTTGGCAAGGGTTACTTGCAGGTCGGTTTGGGAGGCTCGATTATTTCTAGTACTTTCGAGGGAAGTAAGATTTTCATCCCTGGAGGAGTGGAAGGATTATCGCCCACGGATTCGGCTCTGCCAGCTGGAGATGTTTCGGGACGGGGCATAGATGGTCAGGTTGGCCTCTATTATCAGACCAATCGTTATTATATAGGTATCTCAGCCAATCAGCTTTTGGCTCCTAATATAATGCTAGACAACCTCTACCACCGCGAGCGTACGCGTAGCTACACATTGGTAGCTGGCTATACCCATCGCACTCTCAGCGGAAAGTGGCAGTGGCAACCTTCGGTACTCGCTCAGATAGACGAAAGGCAATTTTATCGGGTTGATATGCGTTTAGATACGTGGTATGCCGATCGTTTTCGTGTAGCTCTACTCTATCGCCCCACTCTGGCCGTAGGTCTAGGCCTGGGGATGAGGTTTGGCAAGGGATATATTGGGTATCAATACGAGCTACCTACCACAGAGCTTAGACGTGCCTCTTGGGGCAATCACGAGATACTGGCGACCTACTCCATGCCCATAGAGCTCTCT
>JAUMYV010000083.1 GCA_030528445.1 Porphyromonadaceae bacterium
AGAGCATCTGACTACGGATCAGAAGGTTACAGGTTTGAATCCTGTCGGAGTCACAGAGAGAGTTCGGGACGTAGTCTTGGACTCTTTTCTTTTTTCTTAGCCCTGAGAGATTGACATCTGCCGAGGCTTTTTATCCAATTGTAAAGTACAATACTGACTAAACTATATGCTACAGGTCGAATCATTGAGCAAGAGCTTCGGCAATCGAGTGCTGTTTCGGCGATTATCGTTCTCTCTAGAACGTGGACAGAAGGTCGGACTTATCGCCCCTAACGGGAGTGGTAAGACAACTCTGATGAACATACTAGTAGGTGTAGAGCCCTACGATGAGGGACTAATCACCTACGAAGATGGTGTACGCTGGGCATATCTACCACAGCTACCCGATTTGCCTAGCGAAGGGACAATTCTAGAGGCATGCTTCAGCCGTTTCGATCCTGTCGCTCAGCTGACCCTTCAATGGCAATTCGCCGTAGCGGCAGAAGATACCACTCAGATGGAGCGGCTGCTCCCACAGATGGAGGCTAGCGGAGCTTGGCACTATGAGCAGAGAGCCAAAGAAATCCTAGGAGCTCTAGGCATTCGTGAGCATCAGAGACCCGTGGCCAACTGTTCTGGTGGCGAAGCTAAGTGCATAGCCCTAGCGGCAACACTCATCAGCGACCCGGATCTGCTGTTCCTTGACGAGCCCACCAACCACCTTGACCTCAAAACGATCGAGTGGCTAGAGGACTACCTCTCACGTAGCACGATGAGCCTCATACTCATCACTCACGACCGCTACTTTCTGGATCGAGTATGCAATGAAATCCTCGAAATCGACCTCGGCCAAATCTACCGCTACAAAGGGAGCTACGACTACTATCTAGAGAGACGAGACCAGCGGCTACAAGCACAGGCAGCCAATGTAGATAGGGCACGCAACCTATATAGACGAGAGCTAGACTGGATGCGCCGCCAGCCTCAGGCGCGTGGTGGCAAGGCACGCTACCGCATAGAAGCCTTCCACGAGCTAGAGAAAAAAATCAGACCTACGCGCCGAGGCGAGACCGTCAGCCTTGCGGGTACGGACTCTGGCTATATCGGCAAAAAAATCTTTGAGGCTCACGGAGTTTGCAAAGCCTACCGCGACAAAGTGATCCTTCGAGACTTCGACTATATTTTTAGCCGCCACGACAAGATTGGTATCGTCGGAGAGAATGGCGTAGGCAAGACAACTTTCCTCCGAATGCTCCTAGGGCAAGAGCCTACGGATGCAGGCTTCTTCGATATTGGGCAAACCGTACGCTTTGGCTACTACAGCCAGCAGGCACCTGACTTCGACCCCAATAGCCGAGTGATCGATGTCGTCAAAGACATTGCAGAGATCTTCACGCTTACGGGCGCAGAAGCAGGTCAGAAGCTCTCGGCGAGCCAAATCCTCACCCAGTTTCTCTTCCCGCCCGAGCGACAATACACCCAAGTAGGTAAGCTCAGTGGAGGAGAGCTGCGCAGGCTCTATTTGTGTACAGTTCTTGTGACCAATCCCAATTTCCTCATCCTAGACGAACCGACCAACGATCTGGATATCCTAACGCTACAAGTGCTAGAGGAGTATCTTGTTTCCTTTGCAGGCTGTGTCCTGATTGTTTCGCACGACCGCTTCTTCATGGATAAGGTGGTGGAGCATCTACTCTGCTTCGAAGGAGATGGATTGGTGAGAGACTTCCCTGGAAACTATAGCCTATACCGCGCTTATAAGGAGAATCAAGAAAGAGAGCGCCAAAGCGAACAGGTGCGTACAGAGCGCAAAGAGCCTACTAGTAGCCAAGCGGGGCGACAAGATCGACCACGTACAGCCAAGCTCACCTATGCAGAGAAGCGCGAGCTAGAGAGCATCGAGGAGCAAATGCCCAAACTAGAGGCAGAGAAAAAAGAACTTGAAGAGGCAATGAGCGGAGGCTCTATGTCGGCAGACGAACTGATGCAGGCGGCCAATAGAGTCGGTGAGCTGATTGACGAAATGGATCTACTGACGCTACGTCAGCTCGAGCTAGAGGAGAAAATATCTTAGCACAACTACTATGAATTGGCGTCAATGCTTATACTTGGGCAAACTAACCTGTGCCCTACTTCTGGCTACTCTCGTCTGGGGATGTGCCTCTACGCGCTATGTCGAGGACGGATCGATGCTGCTCTCCCGCGTAAGTATTGAGCAGGATAGCTTACCCAAGGAAGTACCTCCCATAAGCGAACTGCTCAACTACGTCAGCCAGCGCCCCAATCATCGACTTTTTGGATTGTTTAATTGGTCGCTTGGTATCTACAATCTAAACAATATCAAGAGCAATAGTTGGCTCAATCGTCGTCTACGTCGCTGGGGTGATCCTCCCGTCATTTTCAATCAACAAGAAGCCGACTACGGACGCTCTAGCCTCTCGGCGGCTCTCTACAACAAGGGCTTCTTACATGCAGAGGCAACCTACAGGCTAGACACCATCGCCCCAAAGAAGGTGCGACTCACCTACCAGCTAATCCCCGGGGCTCTGTATCGAATAGAGCATGCCGATATGCACGTAGCTGATAGCACTCTACACCCTCTACTCACCCCAACCGATACACTTAGACTCAAGTACCTCTTCCCTAGTGAGCGATATACCTCATGGCTCACAGCAGGCTCTACCCTGGCACCAGAGATGATGCAGATGGAGCGTAGACGACTGACGCAGATTCTGCGCAATCGCGGCTACTGGGACTTTAGGGAGGAGTACATTCATTTCGATGTCGATACACTTACGGGGCATCAGTCTGCTTGGCTGCGCACGAGCATTGATGGACAACATAAGCCCTATCGCATCGGTCGGGTAAGGCTATTACACGCAGGCAATAATACGTCTAGTCAGCGGTTAGACTCAACTCGGCTAGCAGGGATAGACTTATTATCGGCACGCTCACACTATATTCGCCCTCGAGTGCTAGCGCGCCGCATCTGGATACGTCCAGACTCTCTCTACACTCAAGAGGCCGATAAGCGCACTTATAGCGCACTTGCAGATTTAGCCGCAGTAGGCAGCATCAATATCCAGTACCGACGCGACACTCTAGCCTCTGTACCGACACTCGACTGCGACATCATCACCACAGCCGAGCGAAGCAAAGAGTTTGCCGTAGATCTAGTAGGTACACATTCCTCGGGCAATCTAGGCGCCAACGCTTCGATAGCTTTTGGGCACAACAATCTGTTCGGAGGCGCCGAAGAGTTTAAGCTACTTGGGCGTGTGGGGTATGAAAATCTTAGCCACGACGCTAGCGATCACCTCAATTACGGTCTAGAGGCATCGCTAAGCTTTCCACGTCCTTTTATCTCCTTCGGCCGTAGTACTAAGCAACGTCCACTCAAAGCGAGCACGGACTTCAGTCTAAGCTACGACTATCAGCGCCGACCTGAATTCACAAGAGACCTTCTATCAGCCTCGTGGGGGTATTCGTGGAGGCATTTCGCTTCTCCAGGCTTTAGGTATGCGCTCAAGATTGCCGAGGTCGACTACATGCGCTTCGGCTACATCAATAAGGATTTCATCGGCTCTCTGCCGATCATTACCCGCCTACTCAACTATAGAAATCAATTTGTCGTGAGCTCCTCTGTACAGATGACTTATTCGTCTGCAAACGACTATCGATATACGTCCTCACGTTGGCTACACAACATTCGACTCTACGCCCAGTCGGCAGGTAATGCACTCTATGGCGTGTCGGCTCTGCTAGATGGGCGCAAGGATAGCTATGGTGCTTACTCGCTGATGAATATCAACTTCGCCCAATTCGTCAAGGGAGAAATCGATTATAGTGGTCTATTTCGCCTAAGGGGGAAGAACGCGCTCGCCTACCACGCGGCACTTGCGGTTGTCTGTCCCTACGGGAATAGCCGCATCCTGCCTGTGGATCTACGCTACTTCTCTGGCGGAGCGAATAGCCTTAGGGGCTGGGGCGTGCGTAGTCTAGGGCCAGGAGCTATGCCCAAGAGTGCTGGCACATCAATCTTCCATCAGATAGGCGACATCAAGCTAGACCTAAGTACAGAGCTACGAACCCGCATAGCCTCGGCATGGGAACTAGCACTATTTGTAGATGCAGGTAACATCTGGACGATCTATCCCTACGAAGGACAGCCGGGAGGAGAGTTCCGTCTAGATCGCTTCTATGAGCAGATAGCCCTATCCTCTGGGTTGGGATTGCGTTGGGATTTTGATTTCTTCCTTCTTAGACTAGACATGGGAGTCAAACTCTATGATCCACAGGCTGAGCGGGGATATAGGTGGGTTGTAGGTCGTACGCCAATCAAAGATCTAGCAGCAGTACACTTCGCCATCGGCTATCCCTTCTAATTGGTGTCATAGAATGATAAAAAGGGCAGCACCGAGTTGTTTTTCGGTGTTGCCCATTTTTATTACATCTTATTGGAAGAATGCCTACAGACGATAGGCTAAACCGAGCTTGAGCATATTGAAAAGCTTATGTTCGTGCAGATTGTAAGCTAGATCGAGGCTTATACTATTGTACGAGAAGCCCGCTCCCACACTCCATACATTGCCATTGGGAGAGGACGAGTAACCCGTACGAAGGGCAAACATCTGTATTGGTTGCCATTCGCCCCCGACATAATACCCGAACTTCTTCTCCCCCGCCGTAGCAAGATGATAGGTCGCACCACCTCCTAGGGTTAGGCTACCCGACTCTAAGAGACTAATAGAGCCCGACAGGCGAACGAGCGTTGGCTGATTCGAGCTTATCTCCGACTTGGCATACTTCACCTTCGTACCGAAATTCTCAATAGACAGCCCTACCATGTAGCTAGGCAAAGCGTCAATTCTCTCCGATCGGTAGGCGACTCCTGCCGAAGCGGTGACGACATCAGCCACAGCCGAATTGTACGACTGTAGGTAGCCGATGCGTCCCCAGCCCAACCAATTATTGTCAAGCAGATGGCTATAACCAAGATCTAGTGACCAGTCTCTAGGATGCACTACCCCTATTTTGTTGCCATGAGCGTCTAGATAGTCCGTCTGCATACCTCCTAGATAACGCCAACCTAGAGACAACGCTCTGCCACTGCTGAGGGCATAGGTGGCTGTAGCTTGATGATAAGTCGCTAGCCCAGATGCTTTGGTTGTATGAATCCCAGCAAGATAGTCAGCTGCAAGTCTAGTGGCATCACCGTAAAACGGATTAACAACACTGGAGTAGATATTGGCATGTGAGCCTCTAGCAGGAGCTACACCTGCCATACCTGACGACCGCATATCGCCCCCGAGAGTGAGAATCGGAAGGGTTTGAGCCGACATGCCTAGGCTAAGGCTACACACGCCAAGAGCTAGAAGGATTATTTTCTTAATCATACAATTTAAATAGACATTAGCGTTTGATGAACGAACGACGGAAGGTTTTCCCCTCTGCCTCCACTTGCAAGATATAAGTCCCCACTACTAGTTTACTTACATCTACCTGAGCGATCTGCTGCCCCTCTGGCAACGAGATAGATTTGCTAAGCACCTGAGCCCCAATTTGCGTGAAAATACGTAGCATCGCCCTACGCAGATGATTTGCCATGCGGATGTTTAGCGTAGTAGATACGGGGCTCGGATAAACCAAATAGACGATTTCGTCTTTCACGACCTCTACCTCTAGAGCTGCTCTAGCCACGGCTCCTTTGGGATCGGTTGCCGACACATCTAGACCATTGAAACCGACTTGCTTACCACTAATCGTTAGGACACCATTCACGACACTAGCCTCTACCGTAGACGTGCCAATCACGCGTACTGCATAGGTCAGAGATTCTTCGTTCGGGTCGACAAAATACTGCTTGAGGTCGAGCTTGAGAGGCTCTCGCCCTATGGGCAAATAATGTTTGCCGAGTGGTTTGACTAGTTGGGGAGCTTGATTCTGATAAACCTCAAACGAAATCTTCGCTTCTTGACTAGCGCCTAGCTCATCCGTTACTTTGAGGGTGATTTGGTATTTACCCAGATCCCCCAAGGCTACTAGCTTGAGACGCACACCTTCTTTAGTCTGCGTGATAGAGGCGCCGTGGCTCTGGCCAACCAACGCGGCACTCCAACGATCCCCATCGGGGTCGGATATTGGGATTACTAGCTCGTAGGTATCCTTCGCCAAGAGCCGTATAGGAGCGGATTGAGGCACATTGATTACAGGGCGACGATTGGTCAAGGTCTTGGCCGAAGCGAAAGACAGCTCTCCCACATTACCCCATCTATCGTAAGGTTGCAAAGCGAAAAAGTACTGCGTATCGGGATCAAGCCAATCTAGCTGATAGTGAATCTTCTCCCCCACCCGAGCATCTGCCCTAACTATTGTTACCTTTTTCGCCTGATCAAGATTACCCTTGTTTAGTTCTCTCTTGGAGATATAGAGCTTGTAGCCTAGAGCCTTTTGGTCGTCTGCATCGGCCGAGACAGACCAAGATAGGTCTAGACCTGTGTGCGTAGAAACAATGGGATCCCATTTAGCTATTTGAGGCAAAGCATTACCCATCCCTGCCAGTGCGGCTACGGCATCTATATAGCCTAGACCAAGCCTGCCAACATACTTAGGGTTCATCTTATTGATGTCTACCGACGAAATCGAGGTAGTGAGACGCTGCTTGAGCTGGACATTGGTAAAGCCTTGTCCACCAAACTTGGAGACGATGAGTGCAGCAACCCCAGAGACATGCGGGCAAGCCATTGAGGTACCCTGCTGGTAACCATACCTATCGTTAGGGAGCGTGCTGAGCACCTGCCCATGATGCTCGTATATATCTCCTCCTGGAGCCATAATGCTGACCCAGTCACCTCTATTGGAGTATGGAGCGACCCCAAAGTCTGTACTCATCGCAGAGACGGAGACTACCTCGGGGTAGGCTGCTGGATAAGTTCTATAGTCACGCCCGCTATTACCTGCAGCGAAAATAAGCACTCCACCCTTCATCGGGGAGGTAGGCAGCTGATTGCCCTCATTGTCGCATCCAGCGTACTTGATAAAGTAGTCAATCGCCGCCTTGTACGAGGGTTGTAGATGAGTTGCCTCGGGGACACCCCATGAGTTTTGGCTAATGACGGCTCCATTATCTGCTCCATATTTGATAGCAGCCTCGAAGCCTCGAGCAATATCACGCCCTGTGATAGGATTGATGTCGAAAGTCTGGCAGGTCATCAGCCTAACCCCTGAGCCGGAAGTACCATCACCACCTGCTACGCCAGCCACGCCAATGCCATTGTTGCTACGTGCAGCCACTGTCCCGGCCACATGAGTACCATGCTCGTGAGGATTGATACGGGAATTCATAAAAACGAAGTTGTAGCCGTAGACATCGTCAATTACTCCATTACCATCGTCATCCTTACCTTTCGTGCCCGTCAGCTCCTTTTGATTGATGTACATATTGTCCCTGAGGTCCTCGTGGTTATAGTCAATCCCACCGTCTACGACAGAGACAATAACCTCGGGGCGACCAACCGTCTGCTTCCAAGCCTCGAATAGGTTGATATCTGCGCCTACGACAGAGCGAATCAGACTCCCATCATTATGGTAATGCCACTGCTTGGGTAAGAGAGGGTCATCGGTTGGCAGCTTTGTCTCTGCTCGTAGTCCCCGCAACTGGCTTGGCTCTAGATAGGTCACCTTGCTCTGTGGCAGATCGACCACATAAACCAATTCGGCAGAAGTAACCTCCGAGGATTGTAGCGCTACCTCCATCGCTTTTTGGCGGGCCTCCCTAGCCTCCGCCAAAGAGAGCGTTTCGTCAAGCGTAATATCGTACCACAAGTGTAGCCCCTCCCGTCTTGTACGCTCCTCATACTTCCCAGCGTATGGGAAGACGCGCTCTAGGTGCGTTGCACTGAGAGCTTTGAGTAGTGGCACCGACTGCAGGTCAACCTGCTTCGGATTGTCCGAGGCAAGTAGTTGCTCAATCTGCCTTCCGCCCTCGGGAGAGAAACGCAAGCGTATCACATAGGGCAAGGTATGCTCACTTCCCTGCGGTTGCTGTGCAAGGGGAATTGATGATCTCTGCTTAGGTAGCTCAAGGTCATTCTGCCGACATCCGGCCAAGATGGTTGCTGCAGCGAGAGCAAGGGCAATATATTGTTTGTTCATTGTTTAATCTAGATGATAAGCTCTAATTGTTTAGAGGATTTATGTTGATACGAAGCATGCGATACCGACCGACCTCCATTGATCTAATGGCTAGCGACACCCCCTTGTGCCTGTGCCGATAGGCATAAGCTCTAGCATGAGGGCTATAGGACAAGAACTCAAACCCCTCGCGCTCTAGGAGCTGCTTGAACTCACTAGTCAAATAGTCCATACCACCGTAGCGATAGATACCCCATGTGTGACGAGTATATAGGAAGACATAACCACTGATCACTCTAGAGCTGCTAGAAGCACCCTGATAAAAATAGCCTCTGCCATAGAAAGGCTCTGGTGCGAAAAAGAAGGGCGCACCAATAAGGTCGGCAAACTCATTGTCGAACGCCCCTGAGTGCGCTTTCTCCCAACGCTCTACCTCAGCCTCTGTAGTCTTTCCCAATCCGCCAACACCCAGCTCCAAATGATCTAGAGTGGGCATCGGCTCGGGCTGATCATGTATCGGTCTACAGAAGACCACACCTCTGACCTGCCTCGTTTGTGTGTCTCTGAGGGCGTAGATATAGAGCTCTGTCTTCTGCTTTCTATTAACGAACTCAAGCTGACCTGACTTCTGCAGGGGCGAGCTGATACGCTCAAACCCTTGACTGATGAGGTATTGGTGGAATGCACTGCTGTACACAACATCTTGGCTACCGACGAGCGTCGTGGCATAAAGCGT
The DNA here is from genome assembly GCA_030528445.1 of Porphyromonadaceae bacterium. Classification (GTDB taxonomy): domain Bacteria; phylum Bacteroidota; class Bacteroidia; order Bacteroidales; family Porphyromonadaceae; genus Porphyromonas. Next base: position 8,849 of record JAUMYV010000083.1, read on the forward strand.
TCGCTTGCCATAGTCCTCAAACTCGTACTTAACCTCTGAGAATGCCCGGCTCACCGTCGAAAAAATAAAATCGGGAATGCGAGGGTTAGTATTGGCGTTGGGAGAGGTTTTGAGCCTGCTATGGCGCATACGCTCCAGTTGCTGAATACTGGAGAAGTCCTCTCCCCACCTGTTGTGAGGTAGGAAGAAATGAAGAGGCTCTGCCTGCTTAACCAAAATCGTGTGCCTATGACCGCCACTATGGACAATCAAATTGGCCGTACGCGCGTCTGGAGTTCCATTGGCTTCTACCTTGACGATCAGCGCCTCTTGCTCTAGCTGGGCAGTTACCGAGAGCCAATCAGCCGTGCTCGAGATGGTCCAGTCTGTAGCATTGGTTTTGAGTACAAGACGTATCTGCCCAGCATCTTGACTAAATGTAACCTCTGCAGGATCCGTCTCGACTATGAGGGTCGGATAACCAGACTGCCTGACCACAAAAGCCTTAGTGATATCTCTAGAGGTAACGACAACTTTAGCCTCCCGAGGGACGAGTGTCTCGTTGCTCTCGGCATTGATGACCAGATTGCACCCAACTTTGCGGGCAGTAAGCCACGAGGCATCGGTGCTTACAGCCCAATCTTGGAGGTTGGCACGCACAGGGATAACTTTCTCGCTGCTTACCGACTCCATCTGTATAGCCTGCTGTGTATCTAGCTCCAGTCGAGGAGTAGCATCTATCTGATCCTTTTGGCAGGAGGATGTGAGCAGTAGACAGCTCAAAATCGCAGTAAAGAACAAGGCTTTTTTCATTCCATGAAACTATAATTTGCAGTAAAAAATGAACGCTGTATTAAGTGGCATCATGAGCGTTGGGCACGCACTCTACAGAGGACTAACCGCTCTACTCACAGAGGATATAAGCATCGTAGACTCGAGACCGATACTCCGAGCGAGGGCTTGGAGTACTTCGCCAGCTTACTTTAATTTCCGAAGTCGTAAATATAAGTGTTATTTGCGAATGGTCTCGTATTTTGCAACTAAGACTTTGCGTTATCCCAAACCAGTCTATGAATCCCGAAAGCCTAGAGGGCAAGCTCAATATCCCTACACAAAACTCTAGATCTATAGACTCTATTCTCTAGAGCAAGCTTAGCTCTATATAGAGCTAAGTTATCTCTACATAGAGCAAGACGTCCTCTATATAGAGCTAAGCTTGCTCCAAAG
>JAUMYV010000084.1 GCA_030528445.1 Porphyromonadaceae bacterium
ACCCAAAAGAAGAGGGGCTATGCCAAAAGACAATTTTGACACAGCCCCTTTAGGTGTTAGATACTCCGAACTACTTTAGATCAATCTTATCCGCCGAGGGTGGAGGTGTCTTAGCTCCCCACTCGGGGTTGGGTCTATTGCCCATAACGAACTCAAGTGTCCCGCCGTCGGCAATGTCGCTATGTCTGAACCAAGCCTTGTTGAGGGGCTTGCCATTGAGTCGTGCGCTCTGGATGTACTTATTCTCAGCCGAAACGCCTTTGGCTGTGATGACGAAACGTCGGTCGCCAGAGAGATGAATAGTTACCTTGGGGAAGAAGGGCGTGCCGATGTTGTAGACAGGCATTCCCGGAGTAACAGGATAGAAGCCCATCATAGAGAAAACAACGAAGGCGCTTAGACCACCACCATCTTCGTCACCGGGCACTCCCATCAGATCATTGCGGAACCAAGAGACGATGAGCTTGCGCACAGCACGCTGCGTACGCCATGGTGCACCAGCATAGTTGTAGAGGTAGGGGATGTGCATACTTGGCTCATTGCCCATGGAGAACTGCCCCACGTTGCCCGTTTGGTCGGGAATCTGGCTGTAGAACTGCCACTTGCTCATGCTCAGAGGTGTGCGGAAGGTCTCGTCGAGATTGTTGATGAAGCTCGCATTGCCCCCCATCAAGTGGATCAAGTCGGCAGGATTGTGCTTCAGATCCCAGCGGTAGGTATAGGCATTATTCTCATCATAGTAGTCTCTGACGCCCATACCGCCCGAGAGCTCGTAGTCAAAAGGCATGATGAACTTACCCTTGTCGTCCTTGGGATGGAAGAAGCTCGTCTTGAAGTTGAATAGCTTACGATAGTCGTACGACTTACGCAGGTATTCCTTCGCCTCCTCGTCGTGGCCAAGCTGTTTGGCAATCTCACTTAGAGCCCAGTAGTCGAAGTGTGCAGCGAGGGAGACGGCTACGCTCTGCCTCTTCTCCCAGTTCGTCACACGTGGGTCGGTCTCCTTCTCTCCGATGCGTAGACCGGGGAAGTAGCCGTGTTCGTCCATATACCGAGAGAGAGGCCCCTTGGGAATACGTGTCCATGGCAGGAAGCTTTTCTCAGCCATCGTGCGCTTAGCCGCCTCGTAAGCCTTGCCAAGGTCGAATCCCGTGAGTCCCTTGGCTCGTGCATCGGCAAACGAAGCAATCGCGTGGTTGCCGTTCATACGATGTGTGTCGCCCGTCACTTCGGGGAAAGTTGGGAGCCAACCTTCCTCGGTCTGTTCGGCTACACGCAGATAGGAGGTGAGCATGTGTTGCTGACCATTGGGGTCTATCAAGATACGCAGAGGATGCACTGCTAGGTAGGTATCCCAAACCCAGTCATCGGTATAGAAGGGAATCCCCCCATCTTCATGAATCTGTCCATCCGTTGCGCTGTAGTAGCGGCCATCCTCCGAGATACTGATCATGCGCTCGTAGGTGCGGTAGAGGGAAGTGTAGAAGATCGAGCGTTCGCTCGCCTCTCCTCCCTCGACTTCGATCTTACCTAGAGCTTTGCTCCACTCATGGCGAGCTGCCTTGGCAACCATATCTATCTCGAAACTCTGAACCTCTCTGAGGACATTGCGTTTAGCCTGCTCGACACTGATAAACGAAATGCCATAACGTAGATAGAGTGACTGCTGCTTGCCGTCGAACCCCACGACAACGCTTTCGCCCCTAGCTGTGCTGTCGGAGACAACTAGATGCCCAGTCTGAGCATCGCGCATGCCGACGGCCTTGGGCTTACGGTCAAACTCCATATAGAGGTAGACGCGTGTCGAGTCGCCAATCGTCTGATATCCAGAGATTGTATTAGCCTCCGTGGTCAGTTCACCCGAGCGACTGCTCATCATCACCCACTGGCCTTGCTCGGGGGCATCGTAGGTCAATCGGTAGAGGGCACTCTGGTGAGAGGGGGCAAACTCCACCTGTACCTTCGGCTCCAACAGATAGACGCTGTAGCTGTAGGGGGTGATGCGTTCGGAGTCGTACATGTATGTAGCTACACGTGGGAGTGAATCCATGAGCGTGGAGAGCGGACTGAGGTTAAAAGCACTCTGCTCTCTATGATTGGTGACAATGATGGGCAGCCCATTGATGACCTCGCCCGTGTAGTCGGTTCTCTCTGGGTAAACGCGTAGCATCGAGTTAGGCAGATGTATGGTAGGATAGGTCGGCACGAGCAGATGGCTGATATTGCCCATGTAGGGGTTTACCTGATCGACAGGATCAAGCTCATCACCCTGGACAATGCTCGAGGAGGAGCAAGCAGAGAGGATTAACCCCAAAGTTAGGGACATAATCGTATAGAGACGTTGAAGTTTCATCGGCTTAAGTTTGTAATTGTATATACAGTAAAATAGCCACAAATCTAGAGTGAGTACTCCCGATCTGTGGCTACATCTATGACTAATTGAATCCGCGGATAATGTCAGCGTCCTCGTCTATAGACGTCTTAGGTTCATCCTTGGGCTCTCTTGAGGAGAGCTGAGGATCTAGACGTGGTGGCGCATTGGTCGCCCGCTTCTTACCCTTGCCCGTACGCTGAGCTTCGAGAGGGCGCGCATCACGCTTGAGGGAGGGTGTTTCCTCTAGGATGGTGAGCATGTCGTCGTCGTCAAGCTCGTCTAGGTCGAGTAGGAAGGGCTTGACGTGATACCTCTTCTGACCGATGGGATCCTTATCACCATAGTATTCGGTAATGAGCTTACCCTCCTCTTCTTCTTGGGCAATAATGTCTCGCGTGGCAATCGGATCGACCAAATCCAATCCTCCTAGGCTACGCGCGGTAGTCTCGTAGTTGAATCCCGAAGCAAGGATCGTCACAGCTATCTCGTCTTGCGGTAGATCGGCATCCTTGACGTAACCCCATATATTCTCGAAGTCGCTCGCCAGCGTACTAGTAAACTCTCCCATCGCACTCATCTCTCCTGCAGTAAGCGGATTACCCTTGGGCGAGTAAACGTTGATAAGGATACGCTTGGCATTAAGCACGTTGTTATTATTCAAGAGCGGAGAGTATAGTGCATCCTTGATAGCTTGAGACAGACGATTCTCGCCCTTACCATAACCTGTATTGATGATGGCTACTCCACCAGCCTTGAGCGTCGTCTGCACGTCGGCGAAGTCAAGATTAATCTTCCCACTTTGGTTAATCATATCCGAGATTCCGCGTGCAGCATTACTTAGCGTCTCGTCTGCCTTGTCGAAAGCGTCGTCTATTGAGAGATTGCCGAAGACGTCAATCAGTCGTTCATTATTCACCACGATTAGAGCGTCTACGTTCTTCTGCATCTCGCGCACTCCTCTTAGGGCTTGCAAGATCTTGCGTCTCCCCTCAAACACAAAAGGGATCGTGACAATCCCGATGGTTAGCAAACCTGCCTCCATAGCGATACGTCCAATCACAGGGGCAGCTCCCGTACCAGTGCCACCACCCATACCAGCAGTGATGAAGACCATCTGCGTATCATCGCTCGTGAGTGCGCGACGAATCTCTTCCTCGCTGTCGTGAGCCGCCTCGGCCGCTCGCTCGGGTTTATTGCCAGCGCCTAGACCTTTGGTAACGTTTGGACCAATCGTGATTTTCTCCACTACGGCGCTATCCTCTAGGGCTTGGCTATCAGTATTGCAGAGCATGAAAGACACCCCGGGCACAGAGCCCGAGACAAACATCTTAGTCACGGCATTGCCACCGCCACCACCTACGCCTACTACTTTGATGAGTTTGCGTACGCTACTGGTACTGTAATTGAACTGCGTACCGCCTCTTACTTCTTCCATCATATTCTCTAAGTCAGTTTATGTAGGTTCGTAGATTTATTCGTCCTCGTCAGTGCCATTAAGCTGATTAAGCGTACTGCGGAGCATATCACCCCAGCGACTAAAGAATCCTTTGCCTCGAGGCTTCTCTTGCACCTCTACGGACTCGTAGTCATCATCTTGAGCAACTTCGTCTGTCGCGGCAAACGTGTACGCACTCTCGACAGAGTTGGCGGCCTCGTCATCCTCCTGCTCTAGCGATTTAGTCTCGCTTATGGGCTTCTCCTCGCTCTCGTCGAAGAGATTCTCAAGACTATTGTACTCCTGATCTACACAATCCTCCTTGGCTTGATAGATCAACCCAAGCTCTGTCTGGTAGAGTTTGAGGTCGGCATCTGCCACAGCCTCGCTGATGAGCTCACGACGCGCCCTACCTTGGCGTATGGGGAGCTTATCATCGAAGTGGAAGAAATGGTCAATATTCGTCGCTCCTCCACTGATAACCAAGCCCGACTTAATCTGCTCTTCGTAGCCAGATAGCTGAATGATGTGCATCACGTTGCTCATGATCTCTGTCATGCGCGCCGAAACATAGCGATTGAGTTCATATCTATTAAGTTGCTTATCGGGCGATCCGCTTGTACTAATTGCCTTAATGACTTCATCCTTGGCAATCGAGAGATCCATTGAGCCGTATTCGACCTTGAGTCGCTCGGCATCGGCCTCTATTAGGTGCAGGTGGGTTAGATCCTTAGTGACGTTGATGCCTCCGAAAGGGAGGATATGCAGAGCCGAGAGGAGTCGATTCTCATAGATTGAGACGCTCGTACAGCCCCCCCCGATATTGATGTAAGCGCAACCGAGCATCGTCTCCTCTGGCCTTAGTGTAATTACAGCCTCGGCTTGTGGAGCAATCAGTATCTCGTGGATTTTGAGTCCGAGCTTATTCTCGAAAGTCTCATGGATATTGGCCACGATGCTTCTTCTAGCTATGATGATCTGGAAGTTAGCCTCCAAGCGGCTACACCGGACGCCCTGCGGACTCCCCTCTTGCTTGCCATCGACGTAGTAGCGGGGATCTGAGATGCGCAGGATCTCCATCCCAGGGTAGCGCGCATCTCTGGCTTGGTCAGCGAGCGTCTGCAAATGATCGAGCGTAATAATCTCTCCCTCCTCACTTAGGCTAAGTGAAGTGTGATAAACTCTCGACTGCATCGAGCGACACTCAAGCCCCACGTAGACGCTTTTGATGATTTCGCGCTCGGGAAGTTTCTGTCCTAGATCGTCAAGTATTTGGCCGATGATGCGCGCCGCCTCATCGACATTGTGAATCGCGCCATGCAGAATGCTTCGGTTGCTAGGCTTACGACTAATGGCAATGGGAGATATACGACCGCCCGAGAGCTTATATGCCGCTATCCCCGTGATGTATGAGCTGCCGAGATTGATGGTAACGTATGTTTTTTCCTTCTTCGTATTCATTGTCAGACTAGTCCTTTCTGTTAATGAGTTAGTGTTTCTGCTGTTTCTATGCCGTTAGTCGTAGATTTCGTCCGCCTGTTTAGGTGCAATTTTCACGCCATATTCCTTAGCAATGACCTGATCGCCAAAACCAAGTTTCAGGTACTCAAAAGTATTCCACCCTCTGCGCGGAATGACTTCACGATCAAAAACGCGGAGCTTGTGGAGCATCCTCTCCCAATTCGTCTCTCTACCGAAGATGATCTTGGCTCTGCCTACGCGCGGCGTGAGTACTAGGCCATCCTGCTCGTCCACGTAGATGTGCCCGAAGTAGTGTCTGAAGTAGTCGTCCTTGCCAATAAACTCCATTAGGTCGTACAGCTCCCCCGTCGCATAGGCTTTGGTAATTGCGCCTGTAATGACGGGAACATAAACGGAGTAGCGTGGATTCATCGGGATGATACCTCGATTACGTGCCACATAGTAGGTGCTATCAGGGCTCTGCACAAGGAAGAGAGGGTCCTTCTGCTCTAGTCTAATCTTGAGCTTGCTGGTACTGCGCGAGGTGTAGACCTCGGCATTGTAGAATATCGGATTCTCTCTGAGCTTCATCTCCACTTGATTGATGTCGATCGAGTCGAAGAGACAGCCCTCAAGGTTGAGCTTCATCCGTGTCAGTTCGCTACGGATGTCTCCTTCGTCCATGAACAGCTGTCTACCCGGTTCGGTCACTATCTCGATGTCAATATGTTGGCATCGCTCGCTGGCTTTCTGCCCGCCTGTGATGCCAAGACTAGCAATGACGATATAGCCCAGCAAGAGGAGCGCAAGGACGCCTAAGACAATCTTCTTCATAACCTAGACCTTAGGAGGTTGGCGACGTCGGGTACAAGGCGGTCAACATCACCAGCGCCGACCATCAAGATTACATCAGGGAGCTTCTCAAGCTCACTCAAGTGTGGTAGCAAAGCAGACTTGTCCATCACGCTCACGTGAGGGTTTTGCATCTGCTCGGCAATCATGCTAGAGGTTACACCTGGGATTGGGAGATCACGAGCGGGATAAATGTCTAGTAAAATGATTTCGTCGAGTTTATCTAGGCTCTCTGCGAACTCGCGGTAAAAGTCCCGCGTACGGCTGTAGAGATGTGGCTGAAATATCCCCATGATCCTGCGATCGGGATATAAGCCTCGTACAGAGGCAATCGAAGCTTCTAGCTCTACGGGATGATGGGCATAATCGTCAATGAGGACGTACGGTTCGCTATCGACGACACGATCGAAGCGGCGATGTACACCTCTGAAGCTCCTAAGTCCCTCAACCAACTCATCGAGTTTTGCTCCAGAAAGATAGGCCACCGCCATCGCTGCCACAGCATTCTCCACATTGATGAGCAGAGGGACACCAAGCTCGACAACAAGCGAACCAGCAGGTGTAGCCCCTATCTCGGGATAATGCCAGCGGAAGAATAGGCGTCCGTGCTCTACTCTTACCTCAGAAGCATAGAAATCCGTTGGTTCATTCACCGCATACTGATAGAAGCGAACGCCCTCATGCAGGCGAGGCGTGAGTGGAATCCCCTGGCGCATCACCAGGCAGCCCGAGGGGTCGATGAGCGATGTGAAGTACTCGAAACTCTCACGATAGGCCTCAGGGGTGCCATAGATGTCTAGATGATCGGGGTCGGCTGAGGTAATGATCGCCATGTATGGGCTTAGGCGATGAAACGAGCGGTCAAATTCGTCCGCCTCGATAACGACTAAATCACTGCAATCACTTAGGAGCAGGTTCGTCTTGTAGTTATTGGAGATACCACCAAGGAAAGCATTACATCCCACATGACTGCTGTAGAGTAAATGAGCAAGCAGGCTAGAAGTCGTAGTCTTGCCGTGTGTACCAGCCACACAGAGCCCACGTTCTAGGCGTGTGATTTCGCCAAGGATCTCCGAACGCTTGAGTACACGGTTACCCTGAGCCCTGTAGTAGCCAAGCTCCCGATGAGTCGATGGTACAGCAGGGGTGTAGACCACGAGCGTTTCCAGATCTCGGTAGGGCTCTGGGATTAGGTTGACCTCATCACTATAATGAATGTCTATCCCTTCGTTCTGCAAGGTACGCGTCAGAGGGCTAGATGTGAGGTCGTAACCAGCCACCCCATAGCCCTTACTATGGAAATACCTAGCAATTGCACTCATGCCAATACCACCTATACCAATGAAGTATACATATTTCATAATCAAGTCTTTTTCTATAGTCGATAATCTCGCTTCGGTGTCGCAATTGGACTGATGACAGCTCTAGGCTCAGCCTCTACTGCTGCGTATCGCAACTGGCTCGACCTAAAGGATTCTTGGTATGACCCAAACATTGAGATTGCGTCACAAATTGTTTACGTAGACTATCTTACAATTCCGTTAAAACTGAGTCGAGAGTTACTCTCTATAGCATGGATAACAAAGATAGTGCAATTTGGCTATCAATCTTCACGAAATTAAAATTTTGTGATAAAAGTTCTTCTTGGCCTTTTGAGCCTTTTTCACAGCATGGGGCTGTACCAAAATCGAATTGGTCACAGCCCCTTCTAGGTAAATCAGAAAACGCTCAAGGCTTGCATAGACCAATGGTAAGATGGGATTTACAACCGCCACTCACCCAACCATATCCTTAGGCCTTAGACTCTTCCTGTCTAATGCCGTCGCGCTCGAGGAGGGCATCGATCGTCGGCTCCTGACCGCGAAATGCCACATATAGCTCCATTGCCTCTCGTTTATCGCCCTGGGAGAGCACTTCTTGCCTAAAGCGATCGGCCACCTCTCGGCTAAACAACCCTTGCGACTTGAAGAGCGAGAAGGCATCGGCATCCAAGACCTCTGCCCATTTATAGCCATAGTAACCAGCACTATACCCTCCAGAGAAGATATGTCCAAAGGAGGTGCTCATCATCGTACCCTCTGGCGAAGGCGGCAGCACCAGAGCCTTTTGCCAGGCGTCGTCCTCAAACTTCTTGACGTCTAGGCTGTCCGCTACAGGCTCTCTGAGCGTGTGCCAGGCCATATCGAGGAAGCCAAAGCTGAGTTGTCGGCAAGCGGCATATCCTACGAGAAAGTGCTTGGCACGCTCCATCCGCTCCACATACTCGGTTGGTATCGGCGCGCCAGTCTGGTAATGGAAGGCGAAACTACGTAGCCATTCCTCCTCTGCGAGCCAATTCTCCATCAACTGGCTAGGCAATTCGACGAAGTCGCGCGCTACACTCGTACCGCTAAGCGAAGCAAATCGACACTTGGAGAGCATCCCATGGAGGGCGTGGCCGAACTCATGGAGGAAGGTATTGACTTCCCCTGCCGTCAGCAGAGCTGGTCTATCGCTAGTCGGCGGAGTGAAGTTCATCACCAAAATAATATGCGGGCGATGGTCAGTGCCATCAGCCTCCTCGTATTGATCTTGCAGCGTATTCATCCACGCGCCACTCTGCTTGCCCTCTCTAGGGAAGAAATCCGTGTAGAGCAATGCCAGATAGCTACCATCGGCATCGTGCACCTCGTAGGTCTTGACATCTGGATGATAGACTGGGACGTCTTGACGCTCAACGAAACTGATGCCATAGAGCTGATTAGCTAGCTTGAAGATCGCCTCCGTAACGCGCCCTAGCTCGAAGTATGGCCTTAGCATCTCATCATCTAGCTCGTAGTAGGTTTGCTTGTATTGCTCCGCCCAGTAGCTCCAATCCCAGCTCATCAGTTCGCCTGTGGCTCCACGCTCGTGGGCGAAGGCCTTGATTTGCTCAATCTCACGCTCGGCAACGGGCTTATACGCAACTAGGAGCTTATCAAGTAGTTCATACACGCGCTCGGGCTTACGAGCCATACGCTTGTGCAGAGCATAGTCTGCGAAGGTCGGATAGCCAAGTAGCTGAGCCTCTTCGAGCCGTCCATTGACGAGCGTGCGGACATTAGCCTGATTGTCGTATTCGTCTCCTGCCGCTCCAACCCTCATCTTGGCCAAATATATCTGTCGGCGCAGCTCACTCTTGGGGGCATGCTGCATGAAGGTGAAGTAGCTCGGTGCACTTAGGTCAAATAACCATCCGCCCTCGTATCCCTCCCTCGTAGCAGCCTCACGGGCAATCGTGAGTGCACTCTCTGGCATGCCAGCCACATCGGATTCATCGGTCAGGTGCAGGCGATAGCGCTTCTGATCCTTCAGTGTGTTCTGCCCGTACATCAGGCTACACTGGCTCAGACTAAGACTGAGCTCCTCTAGTCGTGCCTTCCCTTCGGGCGAGAGTAATGCACCACTCTCGGCAAAGCCTTCGTAGCAGTTCGTCAGCAGGCGGATCTCCTCATCATCAAGGTCAAGGCTCTCGCGGCTATCATAGACGATTTTGATACGCTCGAATAGTGGTGCAGACAATATGATATAGGTAGAGAGCTCGGAGAGGGTCGGCATGATCTCCTCCGAGATCTTCATCAGTTCGTCCGTACTATGGGCATGGAGTAAGTTGAAGAAAATACCCGTAACGCGCTCCAAGGCACTACCACACCGCTCCAATGCGAGGATGGTATTCTCAAACGTGGGGGCTTCGGGGCTGGCAATAATGGCATCGACCTCGGCACGCTTCTGAGCGATTGCCTCGGCAAAGGCCTCGCGATAGTCTCCCTCGCCGATACGGTCGAATGGGTATGCGCCATGTGGTGTCTCAAACGGCGCAAATATAGGATTCTCTATCATTCTAGATCTATATAATCAATTTGCCCACAAAGGTAAGTCTTTCACAACACTTAATACA
>JAUMYV010000085.1 GCA_030528445.1 Porphyromonadaceae bacterium
ATCTCTACATAGAGCAAGACGTCCTCTATATAGAGCTAAGCTTGCTCCAAAGAATGTTTGTGGTTCACCTCAGTTTGTCGTAAGGGTTAGCTAAGATTTAGCTCTAGTCAGTCAGATCTTAATTGTACCTCTATTCATCGTTAAGATGTTTTGGTTTTGAGACAACATGGTCACGAAATTAGGGCTGGCCTCATTACACGAAGCCAGCCCTTTGGTTACTCCAAACAGATCAACTTTACCAGACAGCAATATTTGGCAAAGGTCTCAACAAGGACTACTGTACAGGGTAAACATAATCCATCGTAAGCAGACGACCAGGGTCTCCCATAGGAGTACCAGGCTTACGCTTGTAGTCTACAATCTTAATTTTGGCATACTTCCCTTTGGGTGTGCGAACCAAATATACCTTATTAGAAAATTCGATAGTTGGTGGCATACGGCTACGATCCATTACAATAGCCCCACGTTGCAATATATCATAAATGATAAAGCCATTATCCCCACGAATAAACTCGTTCTTGTCATCTACGCGAGGCTTAGAGCGAGTTGTCAATACAGGGTTTGCAGCACGGTAGTCTTGCCTTACTCCCTCTTCGTCTGTATGATATACAGCGATAACGAAGCGTTCGTCTACTTCAAACTTATTAGCTTCAGGCATCGTGACCTTTTGGGTTAAAAGGACTTCGGGAGTTTCGTAAGCTCCCCCCATAGCTCCAATTTTGGAGCTAGTACCGCTATTGGTACGTATATCCGTACGGTGAAAAGCTATATCCCAGCCATCGTATTGCTCACTTTGCTCGTCAGAGATAGAGACTGAGCCTTTCTCAAAAGAGAAGTACACAAACTTTTCATAGGCACTGACATCCAGCGTAACGGATCTTATTTTTTCGCCAGTTGTGGGGTCTGTTTCTTCAGGCTTATTGCCACCTGTATTTGGGGTACCATTACCAGTGTTTGAACCATTGCTCCCTCCCGTATTTGGTGGGGTAGGTTGCAACTGCGTCTTATCTATAGGATCTTCACCATCCATATATTTTTTCTTACAGGCAGTGCCTACTCCAGTAACTAAAGCGAAGGCGAAGAAGTAAGCTGATAGTCGTTTAATCTTATTCATAGTGGTTAATTTTATAGAGATAGACTTAGTCCCGCATTGAGGACATTAAACTGAGCGTAATTATGTAGACTATAGGCTACACTTAGAGAGATGCGTCCGAAGTCCCTACCCAAGCCCAAAGTCATTTGGCTATTATCTTCTTGATAAATGCCACCTAGGCGTAGTGCCACGATGTCACGCAATTGGTATTCCAAACCTGTCTGATAAACGAAGGCTTGTGCACCCGACATCGTGCTATAATAACGCAAGGCCATACCAAGCCTAATCTTGTGCTCTAGCCAAGGGCTACAGCCCAAACGGGCAGCCCCCTCAATATAAGTGGGCAAAGTATTGACGGACTTCTTCTCTTTGCCAAAGTATAGCTTGGATCCAAGGTTATTTGCAGATAACCCTACGAGATATTCACCCTGCTTGAGGAAAGATAAAGCTCCCTCATAACTAGCCCCAAGATGAGCCATCACACTGTGGCTCGTTTGGGAGCTATAAGTATTGAGATAAGATACTCCCACAGAGAAGCGGAGCACTGGGATAAAAGCATAGGCATAGGAGACATCTATCGTCCAATCTTGAGGCACTACTACCCCAAGCGTAGTTATAGTTGTATTGACATAGGGTGTAGGTGCACCTTGCCAATATCGAACCCCTAACATCAGAGCTTGGCTATCCTTAAATCGGTAAGCTGATGCCAAGCGATGGTAGTATTGGACTTGCTTGGATCTAGCCTCTGGCGTTAAGCCAAAGGAATAGGCTAACCTGAGCCTTTTGTCCTCTTTTTGCCTCAAAACCAGTGAGGGCATACTATATATGGGCATCTCATCTGCCAGAATGGACACCTGTCCTAGAGCAGCCCCCTGTACATCATGAGGGGCTGTCAAGATAGGATTACTGTACTGAGCAGAGGCTTGACCATAACTACAAATCAATAGGCCGAAACAAGCTAAAAATCTGAGTATATACTTCATAATGAATTATCTCTTAATAAATGATTGCATAAATTCTTTGCTAGGCGTCTCTACAAGCAACGTATAGGAGCCTGTGGGCAAATCCTTGAGTTGAAGTGTTATCGTATCCTGCCCAGCTTGCAGAGTATAGGCTTTCCCTCTGATGATGGGGACACCACTGGGGCTGAGTACGCTAACATACACCTTACCAATGCCCTGCATTAGCCCTATATGTAAAACATCCTCTACAAGGGTTGGGTACAAACTATGAACCAAATCCGATGCTACACACTCAACCGTTAACCCACACTTAATCTGCGTCCCCATAGGATCCCGAGCAACAAGGTCGAAGCCTGCCACACCTAGAGACAATCCACTAATAATTAACTTATTTCCCTGCACAGAGGCTGTAGCTATCTGGGGATTAAGAGAGCGAATTTCATAACCTAGAGCATCGCCATCGGGATCTCGGAAGTAATTACTTAGTTCTATCTCATGGTTCTTCCCTTGGGCTACATAGAGACGCCCGAAGTTCTGACCTTGTATGGGAGCCAAGTTCTTGTAGAATACAAAGGGAATATCAATAACTGATTTAAGCCCCAATTCATCAGTAACTGCTACTTTAAGGACATATTCCCCCTTCGGGCGGGATACTCTAAATTGTAGCTCTACCTCCCCTTTAGAGGTAAGCTTGTGTTTAACATCATAGTCCTCCCCCTCTATTTCGTAGCTCCACTTCTGACCATCAGGTTCACGAACAAGTATCTTACGCGTAGCAAACTCCCCCCCTGTTAAGCGGATTGGCGATGCATCATCTAAACGAAGTTCAGGAGCCAAATTCGTTAGGGTCGTAGCAGACCCCATTGTAACCTTGGGGCTTACAGCCCCCCAACGATCTACCGCTTCGACTGCGTAGTAGTACTTTGTACCAGCAGTCAATCCTTGGTGTAGGTATTCTATTTTCTGCCCTACAACACGAGAGCCAGTCACAGAATTCATTAGAGCCGATTTGTAGTTGCTACTTGTGATAGGCACTTCGCTATAATATAGATTATAGCTTAGAGCAGCACCATCATTGGCATCACTAGAGACGTCCCAACTTAATTTGACTCCAGTATGGGTAGCCTCTACCATTAAGGCATTGACCACTGCGGGGGGCTGGTTTGTTCCCTTGGGAGCCAGAGCCAGAGCGGCATCGATATATCCAGCCCCTAGTTTGTGTTTGAACTTTGGATTGTACTCATCGATATTCTGCAGCTTCAAGGCACTCTTGAGGCGTTGCTTAAGCTCTGTATTGGTAAAGCCCTGCTTGCCATACTTCGAAACGATGAGGGCAGCTATACCCGATACGTGAGGACAAGCCATAGAGGTTCCTTGCATATAGCCATACTTGTGCCCAGGCAGGGTACTGAGTATTTCCCCCTTAGAGTAGAGAAAACTACCCCCTGGAGCCATAATGCTTACCCAGTCTCCCCGATTGGTGTAGTAGGAGGCGGTAAAGTCGGGAGCCATAGCCGAAACTGACACCACTGGAGAGTATGCCCCTGGGAAAGCCTGATAGTCTCGTCCATCATTACCTGCGGCAAAAATAACTACACCGCCCTTCATTGGAGAATTAGGGAGCTGATTCCCGTCCTTATCACAACCAGCATATTTGATAAAGTAGTCGATAGCCTCCTTCTCTGCCTGCCCTAGAGGCAATGGCTGATTAGGCGGACTAACATAGCCCCAGGAATTTTGACTAATGACCGCGCCCATATTGGCTCCGTAGACGATAGCACGAGCTCCAGAGCTGTTGCTCGATATGGTTCGCCCTTCGGCATTAGTATGAAACATTTGACAAGATAAGAGGCGGATACCGCTATCGTCAGAGCCATCTCCTCCAGCTACACCAGCAACGCCCAAACCATTGTTGTTGCGCGCTGCTACTGTACCTGCTACATGGGTACCATGTTCGTGAGGGGTAATATCCCCAGAGTCTGTAACGAAATTGTAACCATAGATGTCATCTATCTTACCATTATTGTCGTCATCTACCCCCTCTGTGCCTTGCAGCTCCTTGAGGTTGACAAACATATTATCCCTAAGATCCTCGTGCAAATAGTCTACACCACCATCTACAATCGCCACAACGACGTTGGGCTTGCCTGTCTCCATTTGCCAAGCCTCGAATAGATTGATATCTGCCCCAGCTTTACTTCGGAGGGTTTGCCCCGTATTGTGGTAATGCCATTGTTTCGGCAGATCGGGATCATCAAACATAGAGCCTGTATTGGTCGCACGCAACTCTTCGACGCCCTCTAATAGCTTATAGGCTCTAGATGGTTCTTGGAGCATCGGCACTTCTTCGGCGATCTGAATGCCAGGGGTGGCCTTAGCTTCTTGTAGTGCAAAAGCTAAGGCTTCGTAAGGAGCCTGCTCGCTATGCTTTAGGTCAATGTCGTACCATAAATGAAGTCCAGCAGCCCTTTGGCGATCTTCAAATTCACCGGCATGAGGGAAAACGCGCTCTAGTCGGATTGCTCCAATATGCTCTAGAAATTGCTGTGTGCCTGCATCTAGAGCTCTCAAACTTCCAGATTCGCTCTGCAACTTACTCTCTATACGAGCCGCCAGATCTGGACTGAACTTTAGACGCAAAACATCGGGGAATACGGGCCTCTGCCTTTCGTTACCATAGGACTCTGTCTGTGTCTTCGGTGTTTCGGGATACACAATATCTATATCTTGTCTGCAAGAGCTTAGTAAGGATAGCCCCAATAAGGCCAATGTAGAATACTTTATATTCATATTTATTATCGTCTTTATTTCTTAAAGGCTTTGTATATCGCTTCTCGTAAAATAGCTTGCTGATTGGCTCGGTAAATAGATTGTTTAATCCCCTCCTGCTTGATGGCACTGCTACCAGGGGCTTGAGTGGACATAAACTCTAGCTTGGCAACTATAAACTCCTTACTGGGGTCATCTAGATCCTGCACCAAAGTTCTGTAGGCCCCCATATACAGAGAGCGTGCCTTGTGCTGGAATAGGAAGATGTGTGCATCCAGATAACGGTCAAAATCAAACTGTTCTTGACGAGCTAGTCCCAAGAATTCCTTAGTTAGGACAGTAGCCCCACGCTCATAGAACAATATCTGATTGATATCGGTGAAGACCTCCTGTACACTCTCCAATGGTCTCTGATAGTTATCATCATTGAAGACATAAACACGCAGGTGTCCCCCAAGCTCTGTGGTTGAGTAAACAACAGTACGTAGCTCGTTATTGTCTCGCTCCATCACGAAACTACCGCCATGTGCTTCCTCCCACTGGCGGACCTTATCATCATCATAGCTACGCCATTCCTGATCCGCAACTACTCCCCATGGGAATTGAGCAAAGGTGTTGTAAGGCTTAGATTGCTGTGGCTCAAAAGTGTACATAATGAAAGATCCCTCGGCGCTCATGCCAACCAAAGCTTGGCACTCGTGCTTCTTGCTATAATAGGTAGAATTTCGGCGTAGCTCGAAACCCTCCTTGAGCAAAAATTCTATCACCTTCTCTTGCTCTTTTTCCCTCGTAAATAGCCGCGGGTCAGTGGCCCAAATGATAGCGGAGCGATAGAGTCGTTCGTCTGGCTCAATGATATACTGAATGATATTGAAAGCCTTGCTTTGGGTCTCGAAAGTCCAGATATTGGTATTGCCTCCTATCAAGGGGTTGGCAACCCCCGTAGGCTTACCTGTCAAGACACTACGTCTAGCTAGCTCAAAGGCTTTGACTTCTTCCTCGGTCTGATTGAAACCACCATAAGGGAGCAAATGATACATAGCACCCTTTTGCTTGATTATTATTTTAGCTTCCTCATGTCCATTCACATCGCCAAGATATAGAGTGGCCTGTCGCTCTTCGTAGGCTTTATTTTCCAAGACAACGATACGAAACTCCTTCTTCCTAGGATTAACTTCGTACTTGACCCACTCCGAGGAGGAGTTAATTACCTCGAGCTCGTTGAGATTCCCCTCAACGATAAACGAGATTTCTTTGCCCCATTGGTCAAATTCGTAGGTACTAGCCCCAGAGCTGAGTATTTGGGCTTTGCCCATCTGCTCTATCTCTAAGATACGAGCCAGCTGCCCTGCACGAATGACAACCTTGGCTTGACGCTTCTGTAGGCTCGCGTTGCTGCCTCCCTGCAGGAGGAGCTTATCCCCCTGTTTGCTCACGTTGAGCCATGCGCTCCCACCAACGTAAGACCAATCACTCTGGTTAGTACTAACCACGACCTCTAGGCTCTGTCCCTCTTGGGATATAATGATATGTTCGGGGACAGATAGTTCTAGACGATCAACACTAGGGATATCAATACTCGACTGGCAAGCCACGAGTAGCAAGCCACAGAGCAAGTATAGGTATATACTGTATCTTTTCATTTTTTCTATGTTATTCTTATTTCTGAACCTTGCGAGAGACCTGCATCACGACTACGCTACTTTTGCCATCCCCATCAACGAGAGTCTTACCTAGACGGAAGATGATTTCGAGGTTTGTTTTGGGATTGAAATAGATATATGCTCTGCCACCATCAATTACAGAACTAAAAATATACCCAGCACGAGCTAGTAGTGTACGGAACTCCCGAGTTACATACAAGCTCTCGGTGTCATTATCCCAATAGAAGAACTTACCAGGATCTGCGAAGGTCTGTCTTGTTACAGTCATAGAGGTATCTCCAACGCGTCTACTCTTTTCGCCATAGAGCGGATCATTGGGGTCAATGAAGGTGTTGATATACTCCTCGATAACTTCCCCCATTTCGTAGGAGCGATATTGCCCATCTTTCTCAAAGACTAGGTATCTATAAAACTCCCTCCAGTGTTGCGGATTGGAATGCTTCGCACCAAAGAAAAGGGGGTGCTTCTCCTTACGTGTACGCTCATCTCGTTTACGCTCCTGCTCGGCTGGTGTATCCCCTGCATTCTCTGGAGCTGTAGGGTCATAGGGTGGGATCAGTCTCCAACCTTGACTCTGCTCATAGGCGATGATTTCCTCTGCATTCGGTCCCATACTAACGATCTCGATGATAGGGTCGTCATCTTCTTGAGGGTGAAACCTAACTTCGTAGAAATTCGTCAACCACAGAGGGAGCTTGGGAAATGACTCATAAGGTTTCTGCGGTGGATAGGCCGTGAAAGAGATATTAGGATTATTGCTAGTGGTTACAATCGTTGCCTCTACATTGTTTTGGGAGTTGTGATACAATCCTTCCTCCAACTTTGTGTACCCCTTCTGTACCAAGAGATCGGTAACCTCTTGCCCCTCACTACCCATCAGATGTTGAGGATTACGGTTGGTAGCATACACCGAAGCCCCAATATATTTACCATTCTTGATGGTATAGATAATGTAGTTGAATATAGGGCTTACCGTTTCGTAGCCCCAGTGCGTAAAGTTGGCTCTGAAATCGGGCTGATTAACCAAACGGCTGTGACGATCGGTCTCAAAGAAACGCACCGCCTCTGCGTTGGCTCCAAATTCATCGAACGGCAGTACCAGATATAGAATAGGAGACTGTTTGACCTCTAGCGAATGTATTACCCTGCCATCCCTATCCTGCACATGTACTTGAGCAGATCTTGCCTCTCTAGTTGTATTCTCCGCAACCTTAAGGCTCAACTCTCCCTGCAGAGGATAGGGGGTTACCTCTAGCCACGGCGCAGTACTCTGCACGCTCCAGGAGGGTGATGAGGCATCTACATAGAACCTGCGCTCGCCGCCAAACTGACCAAACTTCGTTTCCTTCTGAGCCGTAAACTCTAGAGGACTCCCCATTTGCTCTAGTCTAATCTCGACAGTCTTGCCTCCGCTCGTCACTTGTATCACGGCCTGACGCAACTCTGTAGTAGGGTTAGCATCAACTGCGATTCGTAGTTGCTTCCCCTTCTTAATGGTGCGAACCCAATCGGAGCTACAGAGAGCCACCCACTCCTCGCTGTCGGATCTAACATCTATGGTCTTGAGCGAGGCCGTACTTGGGAAGCTGATTAGCTCCTGTGTTTGATTCAGTATGAGCTTGCTAGTCTCTGGAGCTAACTGCTCACGACACGAGGGGAGCGTCCCCAAAAAGCTGAGCAACAACCCTAGTCCAAGCTGTCTTACTATGGTATTCATTTCTCTATATATTTGTTGTATAATTATTTAATGGGTGTAACTTGTATACGGGTTAGCTCTAGATTAGCCATGCGCATTAAGCCAACTGCTAGGCGTAGCTTCCTCTGTGCATGCGTATAGTAGTGTATGCCACCACGCTGGTCATAGGCATCATAGACGAAGCCCTGCCCCTTGATGAGTGTGTCAAACTCACGCCCGACGAAGAGCAATCCTCCGTAACGAAATAGCCCTTGATATTTGGGGTCGAGTGTGATAAAGGTCGAGTGCAAAGCATTGGCATCATTCTCCTGATAGAGGTAATACCGCAAGTAGTACGGATCAAGAGCGAAGTAAGCTGGTAAGCCCAAAGCTTGAGTAATGCCAGAGGCTGGCTCACTATTCATCTGCTTCTCCCAAGCCTCTACCTCGGCCTTGGTGCTACCAGGTTTGATAGGAAAGCCTAAGGGCAACTCCGAGGGAACTGCATAATTAGCACTCTGCTCTACTATGGGAGTGAAAATCAGATAAGCCTCTTTAGCCTCCGAATCAATCGTGTATTGTAGATGGATCTTCTTAGAGGAGTTGATATAGAATTTAGAACTTTCGTTAGACTTCAAGTCTGTCCGCAGGGTATACCCCTCTTGCTGGAGAAAGTCTGTCAGCTCAGTTCCCTTAGTCACGCTAAGGTCTTGGGCTACTAACGTCGCTTTGTAGAGGAAGCGAGAACCCATATTGAGATACTCGTAGCGCACTTGCTGAAAGGCAGAGCTTATCGTGGAGAATTGATAGTAAGGCACAGCCCTTACCCCCTGTACAGGGTCAGCAGGTCTGGGGCGAAGCGTGATACGACTATGACGTAGCACCTCGTAGGCTTCGGTTTCGTCCAACTCACTCTCCCAGACAAGATAGGGTAAAAAGAAGTGCGGAATGCCCTGCTGACGTACCTCCAAAGTACCACTTACCTCGCCATCTTCTACAATCAGACGTGTACTGCGTATAGCTCTCGTCTTATTTTCGTCGAGGGTCAATATAATCTCTCCATATCGAGGACGAGGCAAGACTTGTAGCCACGTAACATCATTGCCCTCCAGACGGACTCTCCACTGGTTACTGCTACTCTTAACCAAGATTCTATACTCTTTGCTTAGTCTGTCTGCAATCAACCCATCCGATGGCTCCAAGCGAATAGCACCAGCCTTATCGACAAGTTGAGTTAGGGATAGCTGCACTTGCTTACTTCCTGCAACAATGACGATATTGGCTTTACGCTCGTCAATCGTCGTGTTGGGCTCAGCTTCAACAATAAGGTTATTCCCAGCCTGCCTCAGTTCGAGCCAAGCAACACTACTGACGGCACTCCACGATCTTTGGTTTGTGGTTATCTCTACGTATGTACCCTCTCCTGTAGCAGGGATCTGCAGTTCTGTACTAGGAGATACCGATAGGACTGGGGCATCTAAGGTCTCGCTCTGACAAGAGCTTAACGATAAGCCCCACATAGTGGCTAATCCCCACAATATGCTAGTCCTTAGACGAGGAGATGTACCTATCATTGTGTACAAAGGAGTTGGGTTCATCACTAAAGCATAGCTAGGCTTT
>JAUMYV010000086.1 GCA_030528445.1 Porphyromonadaceae bacterium
GCGACCACACGCCCCCCAGACGTGTACTCTAACCGGGCTGAGCTACATCCCGCTCAATTGCACTGCAAAAGTAGGACAAATTAGTCTAATTGCCAAAAGTCTCTCGATAAAAATCGAGCGCATCTTTTATAACCTCTAGAGCAGAGAGGCTAAGCTCAATAGGCTCTCCCGGTTTCATCAGCCCGATTACGATGATTTCGCCATTGCTATTCTTCTTATCACTACGCATCAGACGAATAATCTCGGGGTAGTCTTTGCAGGTGTAGTAGAAGGGCGAGTAGAGTTCCTTACTGAGTGCATGTAGCTGCCTAAGGACATCTCGATCTGCTCTCGCCTGCACCACACTGGCATAAATCTCGATAAGCATACCCACAATAACGGCTTCTCCGTGCATGAGGAACCGATGTTTGCTAGATGAGTGGCTAAAGGCCTCAAGAGCATGACCTACAGTATGCCCGAGGTTGAGCACACGCCGTAGCCCTTGTTCGGTAGGGTCAGCCTTGACGATACGCTCTTTGTAGGTTACAGCCCGATCAATCAGCCTAATCCAATCCACAGGCTCGATATATTGTGGATCTTGGCTTCGCAGGATTTCTTGCCAAAAATCTTTGCTATCCAGTAGAGCTGTTTTAATTAACTCAGCATAGCCAGAGTACAATTCATCTAGAGGCAACGTACGTAGAAAAGAAATATCTAGGAATACAGCTTCGGGTTCATGAAAAGCACCAACGATATTTTTGACACCTCCGAAATCAATCGCAGTCTTACCGCCAACAGAAGCATCGACCATCCCGAGCAGAGTGGTTGGGATATTAACTGTACGGATGCCTCGCATATACGTTGCAGCGGCAAAGCCACCCATATCGGTGAGCGCCCCCCCGCCAATGATGACAAGGATCGAACGTCTCGATGCCCTCGTACGCATAAGCCACTGCCATATAATCTGTACACTGTCGATATGCTTATTAACCTCTCCAGAGGTGATAACGAGCTTTTTCTCTGCCGAAGTCAGGCTCTTGAGCGCCTCGAGAGCCTGACTGTGCAAGGCTTCTACCTGATCATCAATCAGTAGATAGATTCCATCGCAGGGAAAAGATTGTAGATACGAGGCAACTTCGCTCTCTAGTATATGATGACCAATGATCATTTGTTTCTAGTTTTTGGGGCAACAAACAGAAAAGACTGAGACAGAAAAGCTCTGAAACTAATATTGTTGATAGAGGGCTTCATATTGCTTGGCCATTCGCTCACGGCTGAGATGCTCTCGAAGCCGTTGGTGTAGCTCTTGAGGAATCTTCACTTCTCTCGAGACGAGCAGTCTGCCAGAGAGAGCTTCGGCATCCCCTATCGGATAGAGTAAATTCAGTAGAGTCGTATCGTGTAGCATCAGCTCACGGTAGACAGGTAGATCCGTGGCCACGACAGGGACTCGTGCGACCAAAGCCTCGGCTACATTTAGCCCAAACCCCTCGCTGCGAGAGGCAGCTACCAGGGCGTCTGCCACCATCAAATAGTCCGCTACATTATTTCGGAAGCCTAGAATCTGCACATTCTGCTCTAGATCTAGAGTAGCCTTGCGGCACTCATCCTCCAATTCACCCTGGCCAATGAGGGCAAGGACACTATCTCTGGGTATCGCCCCGACACTCAACAGGTAAACAAAAGCCCGAATAATCAGTAAAGGATCCTTTAGTTTGGAGAGAGAACCACATACAATCCACAGGACTGCCTCAGTCGAAACGCTAGGGAAGAGTCTTCGGCGTAGCTCTCTGCGTGCCTCGTCTGGCAGTGGACGAAAGGCTGAGGTATCAACTCCGTTGAGGATTGTCTCCACAGAGGTAGAGCTATTCCCGAGGCGATCGATACAGTAGCCAGCCACATAGTCCGTTATCCCGACGATTACATCTATACGCTTCAACCGAAACCATAGACGTGCATCCATATATCGACCTAGCCATTTCCCCTTACCAAAGGTAAAATCTGCCCGACTGATATTGTGCTGTGTGGAGATACGTACGAGCCTTTTGGGCAGATGAGACACCACGAGATCGGGGTGATATCCATGCGCATGCACGATACGAGCCTTATGTAGATCTACAAGCCGGGCTACCTGGCGGGCAACCGACAGCGTCATCAGCTCAAGCTCCAAGAAACTTCGGTGCAAATAATGAATAGAAATACCCATTTTCGCGAACACGTCATCGTATCCCTTGGGGTCTTTTCCTCTAAGACAAATAATAATCGGGGTGAATTTCCGACGATCAATCGATCGAATCAATCCCTCCAAAACTAGCACAGGGCCCAGCTTGGGCAGCGCATTGATTACATAAACTACTGGAATCTTAGTCATAGATTTACCTCTTACTCTGGCTCCTTTCGGGGTCTTATCCATTCTTCTCGGTCTTCTACTTTCTTCATGTGGTCGGTCGGGGTAGTCAAATCATAGACAGTCTGATAGTGGGCATAGGGTTCTTCGGGGTTACTAATCTCCTTGATTGTAAGAACCGAAAAACCCAAAAGGGAGACAGCCACCCCCATTCGCCAAATTCCACGCTCCAATCTCAACATCAACGGGAAGCAAACGAATATCATCGCATAAGGATAGAGCATAAGCCTTAGCCCTGGCTCGAAGGTCGAGAGCACGTTGTACATACATACCGATAGAACGATTGCTCGGATACCAAAGGCCGTTCGTCTATCCATCTCGCCTCTCCAGGCAGTACGAATAGCTAGAAATGAGGCGAATAGATTGAGAAACACCTTGTACAACCCCGACGCTGTCTCCGTCGCCGTTTCATCGCTATATAGGTAGAGTGCATATCTCTCGGGGATAACAGCCCCGAAAGTATCGATGAGCATGGGGAAAAGGGTTAGCCCCACGACGAAACTCAGACTTAGACTAGCCAGCATCACCCAACAAGACACCTTGCGATAGACCAAGAAATACAGCACAAGGGACAGGATGGCAGACGAATGGAATAGCGAAGCAAACAAAACAGAGCCAACGAATCGAGCAGGCTTACGGTCAATCACAAGCCAAGCAGAACCAGCGAAAACCATCGAAACTGCTAGACATTGGCGGATTGTATTGAGCGATTCGAAAAAACCTTTATAGATTAGCACATAGACGAGTATCCCCCATACCCAATCTATTCGCCAAAGCCTGAAACCATACAGCACCAAAGCATATGTAAGACCTGCTATCCACATCAACCAGAAGTGTAGTGGCATGCCCAGTAAATCCCTGCATATATGGTTAATGATACTCCAAGACGTCTCGAGATACTGCGCGCTGCTACTCATCGGATCGGTATAAGCATTGAGATAGACTAGATAGTCCCTACCGGGACCTACGCGCAGTCCGGAGAAAAGAGTAAGCAGTACCCACACCAAGAATAGACAAATACGCTCTCCCTGACGATAAAACTTAGCCGCCAGCAATAGCCCAATAAATAGGGTGTAGAATAGGATATAGTAAGACAGCGGACTCATAGATCAGCTTGGGTACTCGCTCTAGAAATGCTTTAGCTGGCAGCCTGCTCTCGGGAGAGGACGGAGGCAATACGTGCCCTTGCTTCTTGGGCAGAGGCCATGATGTTTCGAGGAGCTTCGCCGTAGTCGCTGGGAGAGAAGGGCGGATGTATCGTGAGGCGAATGCGGTGTGGTTTGGCCAATCGACAACCACGTTTGAGCACATCAAACGCCCCGTCTATCGAGACAGGGAGGATTGGTGTATTGAGCTGACTTGCCATCACGAATGCCCCTTTTTTGAATCGAGTCATTTTGCCAGTCATTGTGCGGCTCCCTTCTGGAAAAATAAAGATAGAATTGCCACTCTCCAGAGTTCTCTGCGACTGCTCCATCGTTTGGGTAATAGACGTCGGCTTGGTATCGTCAACGAAAATGAAACCCGAGGCCTCGCAAGCTCTCCCTACGAAAGGCATTTTGCGCAATTCTTCCTTGAGGACCCACTTAAAC
Organism: Porphyromonadaceae bacterium; assembly: GCA_030528445.1. Classification (GTDB taxonomy): domain Bacteria; phylum Bacteroidota; class Bacteroidia; order Bacteroidales; family Porphyromonadaceae; genus Porphyromonas. Next base: position 3,979 of record JAUMYV010000086.1, read on the forward strand.
GGCAAATCAATATAGCCGTAAAGAGCGAAGATATCGAACGCGCTCTGGTGATTGGCTACCACGACATAAGTTTCATCTTGCTTGGGTAAATACTCCTTCCCCTCTACAGTGATGGGACAGCAGTGAAGAGCCAGAGAGGCTTTAGCCCACAGACGCCCCACATATCGAGTTACCCAATGCCCATAACCGAGCATACAGCCTAGGATAATCGCCGATGAACATACAATCGTAGTGAGCACAAAGAGAGGTAAACCCACCGGAAAGTAATAGAGGTAAAATAATACTCTACGCATATCTTGACTTGGTTTAATCTATTGAACGGATGATAGACACGCTGATGAGCTGAGACTCTGAGCCATCTGGCGCATAGATACGGATGTAGTAAACGCCACTAGGCAAGCGTACACCTTGATTGGTATAGGTATCCCATCGGTAGCTCTGATCAACCGATCGAGCCTGATGCACTAGGCGTCCGCTAGCATCGCTAATATGGATATTCGCCCCTGCTGGTAGCCCCTCAAGCGTGATACCGTCTGGGTCTTCGGGACGTAAGGGGTTGGGATAAGCAATCGCACTAGGACGCTTGGTCTGATGGTCGGCACTGGTGGCTGTCTCCAACACATTAAGTCCGAAGCCTGTACCTATGTATAGCTTACCCGTATGCTCGTCCATAGCTAGGCTCAATATCCGATTGTCTAGAAGTGGGCAATTGTCTTTGTGGTAGTGTCGCAGCACTTTGAGCCCATCCTCCGAAATCAGATAGAGGCCGCTACTCTCGGTTCCCATCCATTTGCGATTCATTCCATCTACCGCTATTGCTGTGATGGGGACATTATCTAGCACATAAAAAAGACTTGGAGCCTCCCCGCCGATAGGTCTAGATACCGTAGGCGGACGAGAAGGTTGAGGATCTCTGCCTGGATTAAGCACCGAGAAGTAGCCTATGTTGGAGCCAATCCAGAGAACCCCTCTACGGTCTAGAGCCATCGCTGTCAGCTTAGAGAAGTTAACGCTACGTCCGCTTAGCTCGGTCATAGAGGAGTAATGTGCCGAGACATCGTCCGAGAGGTCGTCCGTACCACTATCTTGGTAGACGAATACCCCCTCACCATGCTCGGATTTGTGGTTGTCGAGCAGCCATTTCGTCCCATTGGGTAGGACAATATGTGTATGGAAGGAGTTCGTCCCCCTGATTGTAGGGTAGTCGTAGGCATACCACTTGCCCTCTGGGCTCATACGCGATATGGCGGGAACGCTTGCCCCCTCTGCTCCTCCCTGAGCTACCCACAGATTGCCTCGCCTATCGTAAGCGAGGCTACCGACGCGCACATAGTAGGGAGAGCCGATTATGGCAGAGGTCAATGTGCTATTCTCTTCGTGGAAGCGATTGACTAGCTTGCCATCGAGAAACTCGTATAGCCCCTCACCCCAGGTAGCCACATAGTAATGACTAGCCTGTCCATCTCTGTGAGGCAATATATCTACAGGGTCGCGAAAAGCCACTCCCGACTGCGCCTCAACATCCGTATCAACCAGAGCCGACCAGCGTTTGCCGTCGAACAGCTGTACGACGCCCTTAGTGTGGAAGCGATCTGCTCCCCGTCCGCCACCTACGGCATAGAGATGCTTACCTCTATGTTTTATAGCAAAGAAGATGTTGGACTCTGGGCCGTCTATCGTGGGCTCTAGCATGCGACGCACCCAAACATCGCCCTCTCGTACGAAAGATACTATTTCGCGCCCTCCAGTTGGCTGCCAGAGCCGCCCCTTTTGGGCGCTCCCAGTAGGTGAATAATCACCCGAGGAGGCTCCCACTAGATGCAAACTAAGATTGTTATCCACAGCAAAGACAGAGGCCTCGGAGAGAGCCAAAAGCTCATCGCCACTAGAGAGTAGCCTCGTAATGATATTTTGCTGGAGTATTTTGTCGGCTTTTTGCCCCTGCAAATGGTACAGAGCACCGTCCGTCGCCAGAGCAATAAGCCTATCATCGGCATAGCCTACAGCCTTCCATTGGGACTTTGGCTCCTCTGGCTTCAGGGCAATTGTATGCCACATACTTGGGTCTTGTAGGTTGTTGGTAAGCAACCCGACCTTCACCCCCTCGGTATCGACACAGGCGATTTCTTTGCCATCGGCACTGATCGCAACCGATTTGACGGGCTGATTGGCCCAGTATATCGCCTCAATCTGCCCACGAGCGACATTGAGCTGCACGATGCCGAAGTCTCCTGCCAGCCAAGCGCGCACTCCTCGGGTGGCGATTTGTCGTAGCGTTCGCTGCGTCATCTGGCTCGATGCCTTGAGTGCATCAATATGCTCTACCCCCGCACTGGATAGCAAATCTATACCACCAGAGGCGTAATAGATAACTAAGCGCTTAGCCACATCGCTCCAGGCAATCTGACGAATATCTACATCACTAAGCCCATTGGCTCTATCGTAGAGGTCAATCTGATCGGGGTTGTCTCGGTCCACAGAGAATAGGCTACCATCTGCTACGGCAAATAAATGCCTATCGGTGGCAGCAACGCTCGTCGTATGCCTCCGCACAAGCCAGGTCTGCCAGAGCTCTCCCTGCCCAAACATGAGCCAAGGGAGGCCTAAGATTAGGGCCAAAATTAGTCTCCGCATAGGTATTCGGCTAGCTGAACCACGGCTCTAGCTCTATGGCTGATTTGGTTTTTAATAGCCTCTCCAAGGCTCGCAAACGTCTCGGCATAGCCCTCTGGGCGGAAAATAGGGTCGTAACCAAAGCCTTCCGTCCCCTCTCTCTGCTCGATGATTTCTCCACGGACGCATCCCTCGAAGAGATGCTCTCCAGTCTCATCAATCAAAGCAATGACTGTACGAAAGGCTGCCCTACGTGGAGCTGCGACACCAGCTAGCTCACCCAAGAGCTTGCTGATATTATCCTCTGGGCTACAGTGCTCACCAGCATAGCGAGCCGAATAAACTCCGGGAGCTCCGCCAAGTGCCTCAACCTCTAGACCCGTATCATCGGCAAAGCAATATAGGCCATACTTGTCGTATATATAATGGGCTTTGATCAGTGCATTGCCCTCGAGTGTCTCCGCCGTCTCCGCTATATCTTCGTTGCAACCAATATCATTGAGGCTTACAACCTCTACTCGCCCTGCCAATATCGCACGTATCTCATCCAACTTGTGTGCGTTATTCGTCGCAAACACTAGTTTTTTCATTACTTTTGTTTATGGAGTTTAACTTTTTAACCCAACAAATTATGCCTACATCGATAGGGTAAAATACCCCAAAAGTTAGGCAGACAAATATAACTATTAAAGATGGATATCGAACAAATCAGGGACTTCTACCTCAAGCTCGATTATGTATCCGAGAGTTTTCCATTCGACGATACGGTACTGGTATTCAAGGTAGGGAGCAAGATGTTTGGTTACATCCCCCTAGACAGAGATGAACCCTACATCTGCCTCAAGTGCGACCCTGATCGGGCGATTGAGCTCCGAGAGCATTATGAGGCAATCGAGCCAGCCTACCACATGAACAAAGTACACTGGAATGGGCTACACCTGCGCCGCGGACTTCCAAGAGAGCTAGTCCTCGAGCTAGTGCTACACTCCTACGAACTTGTTTGGCGTGGCTTAACAAAAAAGGAACGCGAACACCTACAAAACACGACACCCAATCCATAGACCGATTACACAGAACATATACAGAAGCATTATGACGACAGACAGATTTCTCTTCCTAGACGAAGCCTCTAGCACCAATAGCTATCTGATGGAGATGCTACAACAAGATCGCAATCTACCTCAACTATTTGCCGTAGTGGCGCGCAACCAAACTCAGGGACGCGGACAGAGGGGCAACTCCTGGTACACCTCGGCAGGCAAGAATCTTACTTTCTCCTTCTTGATACGCAACGGCTATATCGCCCCACATGACCAATATGCCGTGAGCGAGCTTGTAGCCTACGGACTGCTCAAGACCATAGCTCGCTACCTCGACGAAGATCAAGCCCACAAGCTCAAAATCAAATGGCCCAATGATATCTATTACGAAGACAAAAAGATAGCTGGCATCCTCATCGAGCATAGCATCACGGGCGAGCAGATAGACTACTCGGTAGCTGGCATAGGGCTCAACCTCAATGAAGAAGACTTCCCCGAGGATATCCCCAATCCCATATCGCTCAAACAGATTACGGGAGAGACCTACGACCCCGACGAAGTGCTTCGACGCTTAATGAAGCGCTATGGGTTCATGATCGAGGAATTCCTACTTGGCAACTACTCTGAGGTGCACCGCGAGTATATGCGTCGCCTCTATCGCCGTCAAGGTCTATACCCATTCACAGATGCTCAAGGTAGCTTCCTCGCCTCAATCAAGGACGTGCTGCCTACAGGACAAATCATCCTACAGAGAGAGGATGGTACGGAGTCTACTTACGCTTTCAAGGAAGTACAGTTCGATGCTCAGTAAGTCCGACCTAGCATTTATCCGATCGCTCAGCAAATCCTCCGAGCGCAGGATCCATGGTCTCTTCGTCGCGGAGGGCATCAAGCTCGTACATGATATGCTCGGGAGTTTTGCTTGTGCGTTACTTGTGGCTAAGTCCAAAGAATACGCCCAGCTAAGCGAAGCTATCGAGCGACTTCCCTCTAGTATGCGCCCTGTGAGGTGCGAGATTGTAAACGAGAGCTTCGACTTCGGGAAGATCAGCTCGCTCAAGTCCCCCCAACCTACCCTAGCCCTCTTTCTCTTGCCAGAGCTCAAGACCGATAATCTATATACATCGCAGGAGCTAGCTCTACTTCTAGATAATGTACAAGACCCGGGGAATCTAGGGACAATCATTCGCACGGCCGATTGGTTCGGCATCAGCCATGTCGTTCTGAGCTCGGGATGCGCCGATCCATTCTCTCCGAAGGTCGTACAGGCAACGATGGGAGCTCTCTGCAGAGTGCGTACGCCTCGTCTACACGGGGCTACGAGTGAGTTTCTATCCCAATACAGAGGGCAGGTCTATGGTACTTTTCTAGACGGAGAGCCTATCTACCAAATGGGGCTATCGTCCAATCAGCCCGAGGGGCAACTGCTCGTCATGGGCAACGAAGGCAATGGTATAAGCCCAGAAGTGGAGCGCTATATCTCCAAACGCATCTACATCCCCCCCTACTCATCGGCGGGCATGGGGAGCGAATCGCTCAATGTGGCGATAGCCACTGCTATCTGCCTATCGGAGTTTAGGCGAGAAATGATGAAGTAGCCGAGAGCTCAGCAGAAGAATTACAAAGGCTGATTGTCGAGTGTAGGCAAAATCACTCGACAATCGGCCTTATCTGTTAGAGTCATAGGGGTCAATGTTTATTCTTCTGCAGCCTTGTTTTGTCTGCTATGATTGATGACAGAGGGAGGAGCACTAGAATCCAAGTCGGATGATAGTTCTCGAAATCGCATATCGCCATGACGATTGTATAGACACAGAGACCAATCGTTGCCGCGGTCGATAATACGTGTATGATAGATCGGACATTCACCATTTTAAGGTTACTCTATTAAAGTTGAGGACAAAGGTAGAGGTAGACCTTTTTCTTGGTTAGGCCAAAAAGGGAACCAGGAGAATCTAACACCCAAACCATTGGAGCTTATAGGGGGTACGAGATTTATATTTTAGACCAATAGTGTCCTAAATGTTTGTATTTCGGCTTAAGAATGCAGGAGAGTCACTT
>JAUMYV010000087.1 GCA_030528445.1 Porphyromonadaceae bacterium
TAGTTGAATAGAGCGTCAGATTCCGGTTCTGAAGGTCGTGGGTTTGAGTCCCACCTCAGTCACTTGTTTTTGCATCATTGTACGAAAGGCTGATCTGCTTTCATTTTGCGGGTCGGCTTTTTTGTTTACTGTCTGTCTTGTTTTGTCGATCTCTTGGGTTTTGGGGCTCAAGTTTATTGGCTGTTTCGAAATCTTGAGCAGCACTTTTCCGTTCACTCATCGCTGTTAGTATCTCAGCTCTTAGGCGATAGAGCGGAGCAGAGATAGAGGGGCCAGACAGCTCAAATGCTTTATTCACGTCACGTAGGGCATAGCCTTTCATCCCTCTCGCTAGGTAAAGTCTTGCCCTCCCCTCATATACCTCTGCGGATTTTGGGAGACGTATCAGCAGATTGTCGTACAGGCGCTCTGCCTCATCGTACTCCCTTTGCATCGTTTTGAGAAGTGCTAGGCCAATGCGGGGCTTTAGGCTCTCGGAGTTGTTATCCACTATGGTCATCAAATCGGCTTCTGCTAGGTCATACTCTTTGTTGAGGATATAGGTCATAGCCCTTTGGTAGCGATAGACCTCGTTGGATGCCTCTTGCGAGACGAGTATAGAGTAGTCCGTTAACGCGGCTTTAAGGTTGCCTAGAGTGACGAAGAGTTTAGCTCGGTTTGCCCTTGTTGTTGCATCATCGGAGTTGAGTTCGAGGGCCGCACTATATGATAGCAGAGCCTCGTTGTATTTTTGTTGTAGTTCTTGTATGCCTCCAAGGTTGTTGAGCAATAAGGCATTTAGAGGGTGTCGAGGATTAAGCTCTATTGCTCGTTTAAGCGATCTTTCTGCTTCAGCATATTTTCTAGCATCGCCATATAGGAAGCTAGAGTCAATAAGGGCTTGGTATTGATCTGTACTATTACTCTTTGGCTTCTGCTCTTGAGTATAACCGATCCAGTGGCAGGCCAAGAGCACAAGTACGACACTCGCAATTTTATTCGAGATTAGAAGTGCACTACCTCCATGTAGGTTTACATAGTGCACGATTTTTTTTAACTTCGCCAAACTTTTCATTAATCGGAACAATTGTATTGTATAAACGGAATAAAGATATCGATAATTATGGAACCCATTTTACTTGCAATCGGATTGCCTGGGGTAGACTCTGCTACGAGACAGAGTACAGACTCTTTGTTTCATAACCTTACACGCCCTTTGATGGGTAGTAGTAACAGCTGGGAGCAGATTGGGCACGAGTGGCTAACAGGTTTTATAAACTTTGGAATACGAGTTGTACTAGCTGTCTTGCTATTCTTCCTAGGGCGTTTAGCGATAAAGTACCTCACAAGATTTTTCCGAAAGGCCATCGCTAAAAGAGCCGTTGAGGGCGTTGCCGCAACTTTGTTAGACTCGATATTTGTGGCAATCCTATACATAGTTTTAGGCATCAGTATAGCTGTCCTATTGGGTGTTAAGTCGGTTTCTTTCGCTGCAGTACTAGCATCAATGGGGCTAGCCATTGGTATGGCTCTCAGTGGGCAGCTTCAGAATTTGGCAGGAGGGGTTATTTTGATGGTAACTAAACCTTTCCAGATCGGCGATTTTATAGAAGCTCAGAACGAGAGTGGTACTGTGCAGGCAGTGACCCTCTTCCATACAAGGATATCTACGCCCGAGAATAAAATGATCTTTATACCCAATGGGATTCTAAGCTCTGGCGTCATAATTAACTTTTCTCATGCCGATACCCGCAGAGTAGAGTGGATATTCGGTGTAGAGTATGGACAGGACTTCGAAGAAGCCAAATTGCTTCTAGAGCGTTTGATTAATAGTGATCCCCGCGTTCTGCAAGACCCTATCAAGCCATTTGTCGCGCTCAAGATGCTTAATGCAAGTTCTGTAGATTTGGTTGTTCGTGCTTGGGTTAAGAGTGAGGAAGTGTGGGATGTTTTCTTTGATTACAATCGTAGGGTTTATGCCGAGTTCAATAAGGCTGGCATCAATTTCCCATTTCCTCAGCTTACTGTGCATCAAGCGGTCAAGTAGAAGTCTGGAATTTTGCCCTAACATGTGTTTTTGTAAACTTAACTTAAGTATATCTAAGAGATTAGTTTTACCTTTGTTCTCGGATTATTCAAGTTCCATCGCCAAGAGGTAATATATTATGGATACAACAAAAATTATTCTAGCTACCATACAGGGAGAAGATAGGCCAGGTGTCACGGCCTCCATCACGGAGATTTTGGCTATATATGATGCCTTTATCCTAGATATTGGTCAAGCCGACATTCACAATAACTTAAATCTTGGGATACTCTTCCAAACGACGGAAGAGGCCTCTGGAGCTATTCTGAAGGATCTTTTATTCAGAAGCTATGAACTTGGGGTTAAGATTCGCTTTCGCCCAATTACAGAGGAAGCTTACACTCAGTGGGTCGGCCTTCAAGGCAAGAATCGCTATATCATAACTCTAGTTGCCCGTAAGATTACAGCTCAGATGATCGCAAGCGTTACCCGTATTAGTGCAGAGCAAGGTCTAAATATTGATGATATTAAGCGTCTGACGGGACGTATCTCTCTTCGCCCTGAGGAGAATGGTCCGTTGGCAAGTGTAGAGTTCTCAATGCGCGGGACTCCAGCCGATATTGTGGGACTACAGAAAGCTTTTGTTGAGCTATCTTCCGAGCACGCCATGGACATATCTTTCCAGAGAGAAAGCATGTATAGACGAACTCGCAGGTTAATCTGTTTTGATATGGACTCTACATTAATCCAAACAGAGGTGATTGACGAATTGGCCGAGCGGGCAGGAGTAGGGGAGCAAGTTCGTGAGATTACCGAGAGTGCAATGCGAGGAGAGATAGATTTCACAGAGAGTTTCCGCCAGAGAGTAGCATTACTCAAGGGGTTGGATGTGTCTGTGATGCAAGACATCGCTGAGAATTTGCCTATTACCGAGGGTGTAGAGAGATTGATGAAGACGCTCAAGCTAGTAGGGTTCAAGATTGCTATCCTCTCGGGAGGCTTCACATTCTTTGGTAACCATCTCAAGAATAAGTTTGGTGTAGATTATGTTTATGCCAATGAACTAGAAGTTGAGAATGGTAGACTTACAGGAAGATACCTAGGTGAAGTTGTAGATGGTAAGCGAAAGGCAGAGCTTCTACGTCTGCTTGCTCAAGTCGAAGGCGTAGACTTGCAGCAAACAGTTGCTGTCGGTGACGGAGCCAACGACTTGCCAATGCTCTCTATTGCAGGTTTAGGTATTGCTTTCCATGCTAAGCCTAAGGTTAAAGCAGGTGTTAAGCAGCACATCAGCACCGTTGGCCTAGATGGTCTACTATACTTCTTGGGCTACAAAGATTCCTTACTAGATATGTAAACAAAAAGATTAATTATGCTCAAACACGTGGTTTTATTTTCGCTTGATGGTTTTGAATCACAAGAGGAGAAGTTGATTGTTTTGGCAAAAATTAAATCAAAGCTGGAGCGTTTGCCAGAGTCAATTTCGGCACTGATATCAATGAGAGTTAGTGTTAATGAGAATCCCAAGGAAGCCTACGATTTTATGTTGGAAGCCTTGCTCGAGAGTATAGATGCCCTCCCTTTATACGCTGATCATCCAGATCATGTTGAGGTGGTGCGTAGTTTGATTAAGCCTTATCTCAAAGCCCGGGCTTGTGTAGACTATTCGGTAGAGTAGGAATATGATTTGATAGAAATGTATCAGTAATTAAATTATAAATGGATAATAACATGAGTGTTTTTTCTAAAGTTGCTACTTGGATCATCCTTTTAGGAGCTTCTGTAGCTAGTCTTAGCGCACAGTTTGATCAGTTGCGCTATCGTGTAGAGGGTGGTGCGGTTGCATCTCGTGTCTCTGGTATTGGGCATCCTGCAGATCCTTTTTTGCTTGGATTTAGACTATCAGGACAAGTCGTTTTTCCCTTTAAGTATAGCAATTTTGCTTTGCAGACAGGTCTGACCTTGACTAACAAGGGAGAGAAGTCCAATTTTTATATCGAGGATAAAACAGAAGGTTATTCAGGTGGTAGGTTTACCTTATCCGAGAGCAGTAGTCTTGCGTTTATGTATTTATCCTTGCCGTTGGAAGTATCATATAGACTCAATCTTAATCCTAATAATAGGATTTATTTGGCCGTAGGCCCTTCTTTCAACTATGGTCTTGTTGGTACGATTAATGATCTCAAGGCTCCTGGGGTCAAGAAGAGCTACGATGTCTTTGGACAAAATCTATTCAAGAGATTTGAGGTAAGTCTTGGTGCTAATGCGATGTACGAATATCGGAGATTCTACATTAAGGCTGGGGCTGAATATGGTCTTACCACAATTGATTCCGAGCACAAAAAGCTTACTTTGACCGATAGATATGCAGTATCTCCTTTTGCTCAAGATCATGCTCGACACGCTTTGGTATACCTTACACTAGGTTATCAATTCTAGAGAGACTGAGGAACTACTGCAGTGGTTACCCAGCAAATTTGGGCTGAGCCGAAACAATGTTTCGGCTCAGCCCAAATTCTTTTATGATGTCTGGTTCACCGAGCTTGTATTTGAGTGATTTTTCTGTTCTAAAGTTAATAGCCACTACATCACACGCCGAAAAACTAGCCAGCAGAAGAGTCGTACATACATATTCTGTGTATATTTGTTTCGGTTTATTCCGAACTAACAAAACGGTATTGGATGTATGACATCACAGGAACTTATTAAGCAGAGACGTACAGAGGATTGGCGCAATGAACTCCGCCGAGCCCTCCCGAATAAGGAGCGCATGGCACTCGACCGCACGGAGCAATCTAAATGTACTCAAAATCTAGACTTAACCTCTCTATATACAGAGGATATCCTAAACTACACCCATAAGGAAGCCAAGCAGGAAGCCCAAAGATGTCTAGACTGCCCTAATCCGGGCTGTGTCGCCGCTTGCCCAGCTGGCATTCACATCCCTAGTTTTATCAAGGAACTAGAGCGGGGCAACCTGCCCGAGAGCTGGCGAATACTTCGAGAGAGCAGTACGCTGTCTGCTATTTGTTCTCGTGTCTGTCCGCACGAGAAGCAATGCGAAGGTGGTTGTATCTACCCCATTAGTCTCAAAAAGCGTGCTGTAGCTATCGGAGCTCTGGAGCGCTATGTGGCTACAGAGGAGCAGAGGCATCGAGACGAATGGCATACTTTGCAGCCTGTACCTACAGCCAATGGACACAAGGTCGCCCTGATTGGTGCAGGACCAGCGAGCTTTGCTGCGGCGCACGATCTAGCTCTGCTTGGCTATGAGGTAACGATGTTTGATGCCGCAGAGCATCCTGGTGGAGTGATGCGCAGTGGTATCCCTCGCTTTCGTCTGCCTCTAGAGATTATCGACGATGAGGTGGCACGCCTCAGGCACTATGGTGTACGTCTAGAGCAAGGAGTGATCGTAGGTAGAGATATCAGCATAGACGATCTGAGAGCTCAGGGCTACGAAGCGTTCTTTCTTGGTACTGGTGCTTGCATCTCCAACGTGATGGGCGTCCCTGGAGAGGATTTGCCTGGAGTTTGGCTTGCTGGTGACTATCTAGCTCGAACGAACCTGCTAGATCCGCACAAGGCAGGAGAAGCCTTGGCTGATCTCCATGCCAAAAGAGTGGCTGTAATCGGGGGAGGTAATACGGCCATGGATGCTGTGCGTACAGCCGTTCGCTTGGGTGCAGAGCGTGCTATGATTATTTACCGTCGAAGCCGAGAGGAGATGCCTGCTACAAACGAAGAGATAGAGCATGCTCTAGCCGAAGGCGTAGAGCTAGTACCTCTACATCAAGTCAAAGCCTACCATGCAGGTCAGGACGGACGAGTCGCACGTATGGAGCTACACTGTATGAAACTAACAGAGCCAGACGAAAGCGGTCGGCGCAGACCTGTAGCTACGGGGGAAACCGTAGAGATGGAGGTTGATTTAGTTGTCGTCTGCGTTGGAGTTTCTCAAGATCCTCTGTTACCCCAGATGTTGCAAGGATTGGAGACCAAGTGGGGCGTACAGATTGTCGTCGATGAAGATTGCCAGACCTCCCTGCCAGATATCTATGCTGGGGGGGATGTCATCAGAGGTGGGGCTACCGTGGTACAAGCTATGCGCGATGGGCGTAGAGCCGCCTCCGCCATACATAGAGCCTTAAGCTTGAGATAAGTTTAGAGATGTATGCCGAGCTGATACTCCCCTTGGCTCTGTCGGGGCAATACCATTACCGTATCCCAGACTTAGGGATATTCTCAGAGAGCCAAATACTCCCAGGGATGAGGGTCGTGGTATCGTTCGGTACTAAGCGCTTCTACACTGCCGTAGTGCGAAGCTTATCCTCGACCCTGCCCGAAGGGGTAGATGAGCAAGATCTCAAATTTATAGATAGTGTCCTTGACCAGAAGCCTCTCATCGGGGAGGACGAATTTGCTCTATGGGAGTGGATGGCGCACTACTATCATGCCTCTCTCGGACAAGTAATGCGTTTGGCTCTACCTGCAGGCCTACTCCCAGAGAGCCAAACATTAGTTTCGCTCTGCACAGATTTTCAGGCAGATCGTCCGCTTGAGGCTAAGGCTCTAGAGTTACTTGATGTTTTGGCTCAAGCAAAAGGGCAAACACTAACTATGGAGCAGCTAAGGCATCGTCTGGGTTATCACTGCTCTCGAGTATTTGATCTGCTCTATAGTTTGGGTGCAGTACAGACAGAGGAGAGGTTGCAGACGCGCTATAAGCCTAGGGTAAAGGTTCACATTGCTCTAGCCGAGACCTATCGTAGCGCCGATGGTATTGCCCTGGCCGAGACGTTACTAGCACGTGCTCCCAAGCAGCTGGAGATGCTAGGGCGCTGGCTCATCCTTATTGAGGAGCATAAGCTAGGGCCGAGTGATAGTATCCCACGAGAAGCGTTAGCACAGAGTGCCAAGGATTTGACACTCATAAGGGCACTAGTCGAGCGAGGTATCTTTGTTTTGCAGTCGCATGCGGACAGCCGCATCACGATGCAGCAGGAGTCTTATCCTAATACAGAGATTGGTCTAGCCGAGGAGCTCACTCGTCCTGTCACTCTGGTCTACACACGTACAACTAGCGCGCGAGAAGAGATAGTATTGGCACAGGTTGCTCAGAAGATAAGTGCGGGATATCAGGTGCTATTGCTTAGTCCTTCTGCTGCAGCATTTCCAGCCCAGGCTAGATTCATCTCTCGTTTATCTCAAGCCTGTTTAGGCAGAGTACACTTCTACCATCCCCTAGTCAATGAGTCTAAGCGAACGGAGCTGTATCTACACCTATCCACTAGTGACGAACCTTGTCTAGTCGTGGGGACTAGGCAAGCTGTCTTCTTGCCTATGCGTCGCTTGGGGCTAATCATAGTCGAGCAGGAACAGGAATATCTGTATAAGCAACAGTATTCGGCTCCTCTATTCCACGCTCGGGATGTAGCTCTATGGCTCGGACATAAGAGGGGGATCCCGATTTTGCTTGCAAGTGAGACCCCATCGGCAGAGGCGATTTTCAACGTACTGCGAGGTAAATATGCACTGATAGCGAGCAACCTTGCAGGAGAACCCTGTTCTCAGAGAGTCCCCGCAGTCGACATCAAGACTATCAACCTATCCGAGCAGCGCGAGCAGGGGCGTATGCCCTACGGAGTAAGCTTATCGCCTCCGCTACGAGAAGCTATAGAGGCGACTCTAAGGGCTGGGAAGCGTGTGCTTCTGCTACAGAATAGGCGAGGCTATGCGCCCTATGCCATTTGTGACGCTTGCGGAGAACGCATTGGCTGTCCGCACTGCGATGTCAGTCTCACTTATCACAGTTCTCACCGCTGTATGCAGTGCCACTACTGTGGCTACGAGCAGCCTCTGCCTGTGGCTTGTCCGCACTGTGGCACGCGCTCGGTTGTCTATCGCCGTGCGGAGAAGCCTGCACTGCGTCTGGTGGGCTATGGTATCGAGCGTGTGGAGGAGGAGGTCAAGGAACTATTTGATCAAGCCGAAGTCTTACGTATAGATAGCGAGAGTTTGCAGAGTAATAAGCGGATTCAGGAGCTACATCAGAGGATAGAGGAGGGGAGGGTAGACATCATACTTGGCACACAGCTCATCAAAGGGCAGCCAATCTGGGATAATATCGGTTTGATAGCTGTAGTACAGCTAGATGCCATCTTAGCTTATCCAGACTTTAGGTCCGAGGAGAGAGCCTATCAGCTTTTGATGCAGCTGATGCTCCATACAAGCGAAGCGACAAAAGGAGAGGCTACCTGCCAGCTTATCCTACAAACAGCTCGCCCCGAACACCCTTTTGTAGATGCACTTAGGCGAAGAGATTACAAGGGTTTCATTAAAGAGCAATTGGCGCTACGTCAGCTTCTGCGCTTTGCTCCATTTTGGCGAATGACCTACGTTCGTCTCAAGGCTTTTGACGAGTCAGTTGTGATGGATATTGCACAGGCCTTTGCCGAACTTCTCAAACAGCGCTTGGGAGCTGATCGCATCAGTGATGCTCAGACGCCCTCTGTTGCTCGTATTGAGAACCAATATATCAGAGAGATTGTCTGCCGAAGGCCATTCTCCGAGAGCTTCCATCACGAGCGGGAAGCCTTCGCCTCTGCTATGTTCGAGCTTGCGAGCCTATATCCACTATCCAAGCGCGTTCGTATTATCTTCGATATTGATCCCCTCTAGATTGCTCTTGTAGACGGTGTATCAGATACATCAGCACAATACACACCAAGTTAGCCGACTCCGAAAAGCTTAAGGGGCGGTGTGTCACAAGCAACACTGCAGTTTGTGCATTATGACACACCGTCAATTTTATAGCACTGTCTAGAAGTAAAAGCCTTGACAGGCGTACAGCTCTCTCGCCCTGCTCCGTCGGCTACAATCCAGCCTCTGGTAAGCCGCTATTTGAACCTTCCGATGTGCCTCCACTACCAGAGCCTCCCGGTATGGTAGAGGGAGGTGCAGGCTGTCCCTTCTTCTTGTAGGGATTGTCTACCATCACACGATAGCCATCTACAGCAGAGCGTAGATAGTTATTCGCAATGATTTTGAGCTTTGGACGCTTTACCGTGGTCGCATCTACTAGCGATGGATCAGTTACATAGCGTCCATTAGCTAGAATCTGAAATGTGCCAATCTGCCCTAGCTGTACCGTATTGCCTGCCATTAGCTCTCGCCTGAGATAGTAGGCAATACGGTCGATAGCATTGCGCACATCGCCTGTGGTTAGAGAACTCATCTCGGAGATGTCCTGCACGACCTCCTCGAAGCTAATTGTACGCCCTTTATTGGCATGAGCGTAGTACATTGTTTGCCCTTTATACTTTCCGAAGGGCATAGTTTTGCTTTTTAAATTAAATATCATTTATCTTAAAATATATTACCGAGAACCTCCTCGGCTGAGGCTTCTCGCTTCTAGAACCCCTCTCGGTATTAGGCGGACCGTTTTCATAATAATTTGCCCTCTTTTGGGGGTGCTCTAGGGAAAAGCGATGCAAAGATATGTATTCTTTTTGAAAGAAACAATCTGTATTGGTGTGATATTGCTCGTATAATTCTATTTCCCTTGGGGTTTATGTGTATGTATTTGTTATATAGTTGATTGTTTGCCCTCTAGTTTAGTATTTGGATGGGGCTACTTAAATATCTGCTATAAGTTTGTCTGGTTTCTTACTGATTG
>JAUMYV010000088.1 GCA_030528445.1 Porphyromonadaceae bacterium
TCACATAGATCATTTGCGAAAAGAGATCTGTTGGGCAAGGCAGAGATAATATTCTGATATCCTTATCGTACACATACTCATTGTCATCTTTTTTTTGGAGCTGGAGTTCAGGTCTTGAGTGCATATAATATTCCCAATAGACATTAAAAGAAATTATACAATGATTTGCATTGAGCTCCAATTTATCAATGGCATCAAGCAATTGTTCGGAAGATATTGAGTAGTTTGTATCGGGGTGTTCTAAGTAGAATGCACTTGCGAAGAAGTGGCGATAGTTATGAAGTATATTGGAGCTTACAGTATTAGCCATATCAACGTAACTCATGTCAGAATTTCTCAAAAATGCTGTATTTGGGTAGGGTATTGAGATGAAAGAGCCCAAGTGCCTACTCTTACCCTTGTAATGGATATCTTGATTGTCTCCTCGCTCCTTCAGAAACACCTTATAAGGTTGCATTGCATTCATTACACTCTCTCTGAGGTTTTTTAACTCCTCCTCTATCATTTCTCTATCTAGAGGCTGATTTTCTCGGAGCATTTCCATTTTTTCCTCTATCTCCTTTTCTGTTTTATCCACAATCTCATCTGAGTGAGGAATCTCTACTCCATTAAATTGTCTTGATTTTCTTTCGATTTCTTCGTCAAGATTCACCTGAAGGACAGTCTGGATAAGCTCCTTATTATTTTGTGCTTTTTTGAGCCAATACTTGAAGTTATCTAAGTATTTTTTTTGTCTCTTTAGATCTGCTAATGTATCAGGTAGATATGTGCTCAAAGCTATACTCATGGAGAGGCCATAATCCCATCGTATTGTATACACCCGATAAGCTAGAAGAGATAGATATAGGTTTACCGCACCTGCAATCTTACCTTCTGTAATTCCGTGCATATTGGGCATCCGATATTTGTTTTCGTAGTCGAAAGGATTTGTAGATATATTCTTATTGATTTTATGAAATATTTCCAAGATATCTCCCATTTTTGATGGAACTAATGGATAAGAGGGAGGCTCTGATGTTGTGTAAAACAGCATCAAGTTAAGTAAATCATATTTCCTCTGTTGAATCAACATAGCACAGAGCATGATATGAAACTCGAGAAAGTCCTCTCTCTGTTTCTCCCAGTATTTCCTATAGTTTTCAGAGTCTGTTTGATGTGTCTCTACTCTGAAGATCTCAGGCTTGCCAAGGTATTTCATGTAATCATATTTGCTAGATGCTACTTTCCAGTATTCCATAATCCATTCGTCGCGATTGTAGTAAAGTTGTACTAGAATATTGCGCCACAAATATCGATAAGACAACTCGGGAATTCCTGCACTACTGTGGATAAGTCTTGTTAGTATTGAATTTGTATTGTTTACTGAGATTGGCTTTAGTTTTATTTGGCATAGATTTTCGTTGATTCGAGAAATCCCTTCATAGTAGTAGCCATCGTAGACAGGTGCTCTGTCTGTGGTTTCTGGCTCTTTTCTCATGACGTAGTCGTCTAACCTTTGATAAATCGTTTGTATAAACTTATTATCAGAAGAGGTGAGGATAATAGGAATTAACTCAATCCATTGAGTAAAGTATTCTTCTTCTCTTTCTTGGTTCCCGAGCTTTACGACATAGTCATAGTCTTTCAAGATCTCATCATTAAGGCTATCTACGCTGTAATATGTCATAATTTTGGCATATAAAAGTAGAGCGTATACAACCAAAATTACGATTAGGACAGCCTGAATTCCAATGAATATACGGCTGTGGATGCAATCATCCATCAAGAATGGAAATACGACTGCTACGATTAGATTGAAGATTAGCGCCCTCTTAAAAGAAATAAATGACCGTTCTCTCAAAAAACGCTTAGTAAGTTTGGTCGAGTTGTATCTCGTGTCTATCCTCTCAATACAGCTGATGACGAGCGGATACGAAAGACCGAATAGAGTTGCTAGTATGGCTAATACACCACTGTATGCGGAGTTAACAAAATCAAACATATTCTTTATCGCTTAATATTTTCTTGAAAATTGGATTCTTTTTGGGATCTAGCTCCACATCCATCTTTTGAGGTTATGATTTTAGACATATAGTTCATTGAGTCAATTTTTTAGACAATGAATCTAAGTGACCATAAGTACGTAGTAATAGGGAGTCCAATCGAGAGAGCCCTAATAATCTAAGGGGCTCAATTTGCTTCTCTTTCCTAACTTTCATATTAAGTCTATTATAGGCTTTAGTACGTTTGGTATTGCTTCTAGATGTATTTACATGAAGCTCTATCATCGTTGTGTATTTTGCGATCGAATCCGCTTTGTTAGATAGCGTGTCCAGTCTGTTAGAAACAACCTGCATTAGGTTTTCCAATCGAGAGTAACGAGATAAGAGAATAGCTTCCGTCTTTGCCTTTTCCTTGATCTCAATATCATGTTTGCTACAGAATTGCACATTTCTCATGATTGATAACAATATGATTAGAGGCAATAGAACGCTCAAAATGCAGGCGGTACCACCATGATTATTTCCATCCTTTTTCATTTCAATGGGCAGTGTATTGTTCCTATTCTTCTATACTTCTTGATAGGCTAGGGGGCTAGTCTTGGGCTGTGAAGTTACTTATTTTCCCTTTTATTTTTCACTCGGATATTTCTTTTTCATAGAGGAAAATTAGTCTAATAATCCCTCGAAAAAATGCATCTTGTATGGAGATCAAAGCCAAAACTCTCGTAGCAAAGTTTAGAGCAAGCTTAGCTCTATATAGAGATAGTCTTGCTCTACGTAGAGATAAACTTGCTCCATATAGAGTTAAGCTTGCTCTAAAGAATTTGTAGGGC
The DNA here is from genome assembly GCA_030528445.1 of Porphyromonadaceae bacterium. GTDB lineage: Bacteria > Bacteroidota > Bacteroidia > Bacteroidales > Porphyromonadaceae > Porphyromonas. The sequence goes on from JAUMYV010000088.1 coordinate 2,816, forward strand.
ATATCGCCCCTTTTCATCAGTCGTTTTGTCGGTAATATAAAGCCAAACTAAAACTTGACCATAATCCCGATAGTGGGGAGGATTGTACCACTATAATACATGAGAGGGCGAAGGAGTTGCTTCGTTTGTGGAGCATTAGGATCATCCATGACACGCCCCTCTGCATCGCGGTTGGTATATATCGGTTTGGAGGGCGTACTACTGATGTAGGCATTCTGTACATCGACATAGAGATTGAGCATCCAGCGTTTGAAGTAGAACTCTTTGTCCAAACGCACATCCAGCTGATGTGCATCGTCTAGACGTAGCGTATTGAAACGCTCGTAGTCGGTGTAGGCTTGGTTAGTGATAGACCAAGCAGCCTTGTCGGTAGAGCGCTGCATATCAATAGGAGAATAAGGCGCACCACCGATATACCGCCAGCGAGCCGAGAGATACCAGCCCTTAGGTAGCTTATGGCTCGTCGTGAGATTAAGAATATGCCTCGTATCCCACGAAGAGGGACGATAGATGCCATTCTTGTCTGTAAACTCACTCCAGAAAAGCGTATACGAAGCCGTCAGATCGATATCACGCCAGCTCATCAGCTTAGCCACAGCCTCCACTCCGTAAGCCCGACCATCGCCCATAGAGGTAACGGCCTCATCGCCAACCTGACCGTAGTCTACCCCCTTACTTGCTAGGCTAATACCCTCGGCTAGAGAAATCGGATACTGGCTATACTGCTTATAAAAGCCCTCTAAGGAAAGGCGTAGAAAGTTGCCAGGATGATATTCCATACCCACAATAGCTTGATTGGAAGTGATATACTTGAGCGCACTGCTACGATTGACGTAGGTACCCTCTGCATCGCGATAACCCATCGTGGTGTAGGAGGGTGGCATAGCATAGCGACCAATGTTGGCATTGAGATCAAAGTCCCCCGAGATAGCATACGAAAGAGAGAGTCTGGGCGATAGTTGTTTGAGCGGATTGCTCATGCTGGTGGTAAAGGTATTCCCAACCAGATTAACGCCGAGCGAAACCTTTAGGCGATCGTCCAAATACTGATCCGAGGCCTGCACAAAGGCTTGATAAGAAAGCAAGTCGATACTACTATGGTACTCGAAGGGAACGACACGGCCAGAGACAAGGCTCAAGCGGTAGACATCATTGACATAGTTACTGTACTTGATGCCTGCCCCGAGGTTGAGCTTGAAAGGGAGCGTCGTATAGTTGCGCTCGTAGCGTAGCTTGATCTCGGCTTCGTCGGACTGATAGTCAGAGATCTTGGGTGCAGACGCATCATTGTCCCTGTGCTTAACGCCTCCATTGCGTAGCATGTTTCGGCTGAGGATCCAACTATCGACGAAGCGCTTGCCGTAGTGCTTGTAGACAAGCCCAAAAGTATAGTTCCACTGGGTATACTCAGGTAGGTAGCCTAGCAGATATTTCTGAGCTTCGGTACCAGTCTGCTCCAAGTCTCTATTTAGGCGCATCTTATCAATAGCCCCTAGGCCAATAACCATAATCTCATTATGCGGATTGATGCGCCACTTGTACTTAACCTGAAAGTCGTTGTAGGTGGGTAAAAAGGGCAAACCAATGAGCTTGAAGAGCCACTGCAGATAGGACTGCCTAGCAGAGACGATGAACGAAGCATCTTTGCCCAGAGGCCCATCTAAGGTTATACCAGCGTCCGATGCCCCTACAGCCACTTTGGTGTGTATCTTGTCTTGACTACCATCCTTCTGCTTAATCTCCATTACTGAACTAAGCGTATTGGGTCTGCTCGCTGGGAAAGCCCCCGTATAGAAGCTAAGCTCACGCACAAAGTCGGGATTGATAATACCGACTACCCCGCCCGATGCTCCTTGGGTAGCGAAGTGGTTGATCACTGGGAGCTCGATGCCATCAAGGTAAAAAACATTCTCGGCGGGTCCACCGCCACGCACAATGAGGTCATTGCGATTGGGTGCTGTAGCTCCAACTCCCGGTAGTGTCTGTACCAGCTTGGAGACATCTCGATTGGCTCCTGCACTCTTCTCGATCTGCTGTACCCCAAGTGTAAGTACCGAGAGTGGACTCTCCGTAGGGCGCAGTAGCAGATTGGGACGAACGAAGACTGCTCGCAGCATGGTCGAAGACTCGCTTACCATAATGTCTACGAAAGTCGTCTGATTACCCATCACCTGTAGCTCCTCGGAGATTGTAGTCTCGAAGCCAACCATATTGACAACCACCCTCCTAAAGCCGGGCTTTACTCCCTTGATAGTAAAGGTTCCGTCCAGCGAAGTTGTCGTCCCGAGAGTCGTTCCCTGCACTTGTACTGTAGCGAACTCTAGAGGCTCGTTGTTCTTGTCATTGAAAACGCGTCCCTTGATGACGCCTGTTTGGGCTGAGCTATGATAAGTCAGTAATAAGACCAAACATAGTAGTGTGTATAACCGCATCTATTCTGTCATTAAACATTGAAACTACAGCAGAGACTTCCGTCTGATTAAGAGTAGGATATTCTGCATTACTAAACAAAAGTAATACAATTATGTACAAATACTCATAAAAACAGAATGTAACCAAACTTTTGTTTAGCATTTCCGTAGAGAGCTCTGCATGATTGAGATTGTTTCAGCGGGGAGCTTCCAGCTCCCTTTTTGTGCTTTTAGGTGTATTCTCCTGACCTTTTTCTGGGAGGAGTGGTACGCCCCCTTATAGCTTGAGTACACCCAATGGGCTATTTTAAGTCTAATTAGCTTTTTCGGAGATAAGAAGCCCTGGCAACCGATAAAGATGATATACCATAGCCTCCAAGAAATTTTGAGTGTGCATCCCTGCATACTTAGACATAAATTGCTTCTTTTCATTTAGACACACAATGATATATCTATAAAACAATAGAATAAACAACATTTACTCGTACCAAAGGACTCACCAATTATAGATTATCTCACCTGCTATCAACTTTTTTCAGCACACAAAACACCCTTCTCTTCTAACCACCTCCATATCAAACCTCCTAGTTTGCATGCCAAGGATTTATATTTTAGACCATTTTTCAGAATGTTGATGAGAGAAATGCTTTGCGGGGGGACGAAAAACGGCAGGTCGCGTATTTAACCCCTAGAAGGCTCTACACGGCGCTCGCCCTCGTTTGGGCACTTAGTTCCCAGCCGAATGAAAATAACCACTTAAAACGCTTGTTTTATATAAGTCTGATAAACAAACTAATAGATATGTATTTGGAACGATTTTATCCAAGCAAAGCAATCATTTCAGAATTTCTCTGCACTAATCTTTTCGGATCTGTGCACACATTGATGAGGATTAGTCCTACAATCCGAAAAGAACTCTGAGAGATTTGGGGGGAAGTTAGGGCAATGCCCATCAAACCATCTGCTCGGTTTGTCCAAATTGATGCAAATCTGTTTACACGCTTTAACCAAAAAGATGAAAACCTAATTTATCTAGACAAGTGGATTGACGAATATAATCAGGGTATACTTGCACTAGCGCAAGATGAAGCCTCCATAGTGCTCAAAATAAGCGCTTCAAGGAGTATAGCTTGTAGATTTATTCACAAATATATTGTACATTCGCAAATAGAGTGAGCAATAGTCAATCAAATATAATTGTGCGATAGTCGGCATAAACACCTATACATCATCAAACCTAAACGCCTATGAAGACGATCAAACTAGCACTGGGCATAACCCTAGTAAGCTGTAGCTTAATCGCTTGCGACAGAGAGCAGGCACCTCCTCCATTCCCAGAGGACACGCGTGGGACTCTGAACTTACCAGAGCCTAAGCGAAACCCTAAGGGCAAGCAAACTGAGCCCGAGGGACCTCTCACGGCAGATATGATTGCCCTCAAGCAACTAGGGCTGAAGCCTCTTGACATCGATTCTGCCGCTCTCCCCCCACTGCCAACCCCTAAAGACCCTAGCAAAAACATCGGTCTAGACTCGGTCTATAGAAAATGGAAAGAGGAACGCTCGAGAAAGAATAATGAAAGAGACGACTTCTTGTCAACAGGAGAGTACTTCATCACCAGTGAATACATCATTTGGGGCTATGGCAAGCCAGAGGGAATCCTGCTAGGCTGGAGGACTCACATAGCGGACAGAAGGACGGATGGCGACCCTAAGTGGTGGAAGGATAAACCAGCTATTCCTCTGACGCTATCCTATGGAGGAATCCCTAGATTCTGCGATGAACACTCGCACTACAACGACAAGGTCGCTGCGCATCGCTTCGACTCCCTAACGAGGCTACATGGTGTAGTCAAGGGGAATAAAGCCTTCCACGAGCACTCGCCAATGCCCTACGACCTAAGGCAGATGCGCATCGCACACAATGGCGTAGACATCTCCCCTCTATTCAGCATTCGTTACCAAGACTACAAGGAGGTAATCCGCACAGGGCAGTACAGCAAATGGTACTGGCGTGATGTGCGCATCTCGGATGTGGGTATGGATGTGCTAGATTGGCTCTTCGATAGTGCCTTCGAAATCTATCCACTGACCAAAGACTACCCCAAGTTTACCATCGTCTTCATCCTCAAAGATGGCACAGTCATCAAAAGAGAGGTAGAGCATCGAGTATAGCTTAGCATGAAACAATCTCGGGGGTGCGTCATCGTGCACGAAGTTGCTATATCGCAGCTTGCATGATGATGCACCCTCGTCCGTACGTGGAGATATGGTGATTGTTGTGTATCTTCGCTGTCGGTAATATGTAATTGGATTATTTGATAACCAAAATATAACGGCTTTTATGTTTTCTGGAATCGTAGAAGAATACGCCCACGTAGTAGGGCTAGAGCGAGAGGGCGACAACCTACACATCACGATGTCGTGCTCATTCGTCGATGAACTGAGCATTGACCAAAGTATCGCACACAACGGTGTTTGCCTAACTGTCGTGCGTAAGACCGACAAGACCTACACCGTCACCGCCATCAAAGAAACTCTAGAGCGTAGCAACCTAGGACTGCTCAAGGTCGGCGACCTAGTCAACCTAGAGCGCAGTATGACCCTCGGAGGTCGCCTAGACGGGCATATCGTACAGGGACACGTAGACCAAACGGCCGTATGCCTAGAGGTGCGCGAGGCTAATGGGAGCTGGTACTACAAGTTTGAGCACGAAACCTCAGCCGAGATGGCTGCCAAGGGGTATGTAACGGTAGAGAAGGGCTCTGTGTGCGTCAATGGAGTTAGCCTAACTGTAGTCAACTCTACACTCAATGGCTTTGAGGTCGCCATTATCCCCTATACGCATGACCACACCAACTTCTGCCGCATCGAGGCAGGCACGGTAGTCAACCTCGAATTCGACATCATCGGAAAGTATCTCTGCAAGATGCAGGCTTACCTAAAATAAACCGACTCAATAGAGACTGGCCATGCTTAAACTCGGATCGATCCTACTAGGGTGTGCTCTACTCGCCAGTTCTCTAGGGACGACGTATGCCCAAGAGACGGGTAAACGTATCGGCTACATCGAGGTGCAAACTCAAGGGAGTCATAGCTCCAAGGGGTTTGCACCTCGATTTAGCTATATGCGTAGCCAAGGAGAGGGGATACGCATAGACTTCGACTTGCTCGGCTCGGAGGAGCCTATCCTAGCCTATCGCATCAGACACTGCAATGCAGACTGGAGCATCTCGTCCCTCAGCCCCATCGAATATCTAAGCGGATTCGATGGCAATGAACTCCCCCACCCAACCTCTAGTCGCTCCACCCTACAGCCATACGTGCACTATAGTCTGGAGCTACCCAATGAGCAAGTCCAATTCAAGCACTCGGGCAACTACATTGCCGAGATCTACGATATTTCTGATCCAGACACGCCAGTGGTAACGACCCCTTTTGCCATTACCGAGCAGCTCACCGAAGTCAAGGCAGAGCAGACTACCCAGACCTGGGTCGATGCTCGCGCAAGCCATCAGCAGGTCAATGTGGAGGTAAGCACCCGAGGGCTGCAAATCAACAGAGCAGAGGAGGAAGTCAAAATCGTTGTCCTGCAGAACGGTCGGTGGGACAATGCCCAGAGGCTATCTATACCTTCGTCGCAGACGCTTGGCGCTCTGCGCTACGACATGAATAGAGGCGCTCTCTTCGCCGCTGGCAACGAATACCACAAGCTAGAGCATCTTACCGATCGGGGATCTGGTATGGGGATTGATCGCATCTGGGTAGAAGATGAGCTACACGCCCTAGGGCTATATCCCCAGAGAGAGCGCGCTAGGGACCCGTATATCTACGAGGAGGATCGCAACGGACGCTACGTCATTCGCTCTGTGCAAACAGACTCACCCGAGACCGAAGCGGACTATCATCGGGTTCATTTCACCTATTATGCTCCACTCTTGCCCAACGGACGAGTAGTCCTAGAGGGACAGTGCTTCGCACACCTCCCCCTAGAGGAGCGTACGCTTAGATACGATGCCAAGAGCGGGAGCTACCGCGCAGAGGTTCTTCTGAAGATGGGCTATCAGGAATATCAGTACCTCTACCTGCCAGATGGAGCTCAAGCACTCTCCGCCACCGAGACCGAGGGGAACCACTACCAAACGAGCAACGACTACACCGTGCTCGTCTACCTAAAAAGTCCTAGAGACAGAGCCGATAGGCTCATCGCTGTGGCTGAGTTGTAGAGCAAACAAGAATTAACCTACAAGAATTAATCTAAAAGGGGCTGTGTCAAAATTGGCTTTTGGCATAGCCCCATTTCTTTTTGTAT
>JAUMYV010000089.1 GCA_030528445.1 Porphyromonadaceae bacterium
GTTCAAAATTGCTTAAATGTTTGCCCATAATGGATACTTATTGCATCCCGCCAACCGTCAACTTTTTTCAGTACACGTCAGGGCTTGATTTTGGCGCGCCAACTGCCGTCTTGCTATCGACCTTAGAAGACCCATTTCAGAGGTCTCTTATATCTTTGCGGCTCGGTTAACCTCAACAGTCAAATACAACGTCATTCGTCATAAGAGATGGGTGGGAGTCACAGATGGGATTGAGGTAGCAGATACGACGTATCAAGCGATGATTAGCCACCATGTGAAAACCCACAAATAAAGTACATGAAGATTAATTTGCTTAAAGATTAGATAAAATATACCTTTGCGCCTCAATTTGGAATTCGACCGACTAATTAGATTAAAATCTACTTGGTCTTTGTGCTTTTAGCTAGTTTATCGCTTGGTAAATGACTTATCGTAATTTACAGATAGCCTACTGATGCCTTATTGGCGGATTGTCGTTTTCTTATTCTAGCTATTCATGGCACAATGTATTCATTTTGTATGCTAGAAATTTACTAAAAAGTTTAATCATACCACAAACAATGTTATCAGAAGAAAAGATTGATGCAAGGAGGGTTTATACGCCACCTATTGCACTTGGAGAGGTTAGTGTATCTCTACAGAATTTACTTATCACGCTATCCGTCATCGGAGAGGTCGAGGAGTTTGAGGGCGACATAGAAGAACTCTAAAAACAAGAGAGTTATTGTAAGATTTAAAATGTAAAAAGCTAAAGAAAACATGAAGCAAATTGGTGTATTATTTAGGATACTTAGCGTCCTACTGCTCATATCTAGCGGATATTCTTGTGGCAAAGACGTCGAACCCAAGATCGAGATTGAAAAGCAGAGCGAGGGAATAGCAAATAAGAACGGAAAGATTGCCATAGACCTGACTTCCGAGGTATCTGGACATGAACTTCGTTCAATGGGGCTGATTACGGACGAAGAATTCAGAGCGCTTACCTTTGATACGAGCAAAGGGATAAAAGCTCCTTCCATATTCCTGTCGGAGGAAAAAGGTCTTAACCAAAAAGCGCTTGCTACGAAGATTTTTTTCTCAAAAGATAATCGGCTCGTAGGCTATGCCAATCTAGAGTGGGAAGAAATCTCGCGTGGAGCTAATGGGAATATCGTGCTCTCTGCGCGTAATAAGATCGTTGACTTACTCCCTCTGGAAATGAAACAACCCGAACCGCAGGAGCCTCGTGAAGGAGAGACATGGTATATGGCTGCAGTCATGGGAGGAGGAGAGATGCAGAAAAATGGCAAAGTGCTTTTTCGGCCGAATGGTGTACAGGAAAGCAATGGTCAAGCTAGAGGCTTAGAGGTTCCATTCGTTTCTCAGTGGATTAAGGCCGGTATAGGCAATAACAAGGAGGGGAGATTAGCAGTCTCTGGGACGTTCAAATTTAGTCCTATGGGGGTGTTGATTAAGGTGGAAATCTCAAATAAAACCGACTTCGACTATAGGGCTTATGCCAATAAACCTACGAGTATTAATAAAACCAACTTTAGTAATGGAGCCAAGCACTATTTAAACCCACAGTTCCCTCGTTTCCATCTACGCTCTTCTGCACAGAAAAGGGTGGCACCCTACTATATGTCGGAAGCCTTCAACGATGGGCTTCGCAATGTGGAGCTTGATTTTTCATCAAGGAGCGGGGACGCCGTAACTGCTTCGGCTTCCATCTCTGATGGCTTGGTCTCTTTGATGCCAAATATCAAAACACCGACGACTCTAGTTGGGACTGGTGCCAACAACGAAGTTAAGTCACGTCCAGATAAACTCAAGACAATCTTCGATGAGTTTAGCAAACAAGAGTATAAGGTCAAGGAGAACTATTCTAACTCTGTCTGTTATTGGGTCTGGGGGCAAGTTGCACCAAATGGCACCGAGACGAAGCTAGGTATGCTCGAATGGGAATTCCCCGATTTATTGGCTAGAGGCCCCAAGTTTGAACGAGTGCCTACGTCAAATAATCCTAATAAGGATAACATACAATCTTACCTCCTTAAAGAGAAGAAAGCTTATTCAATTAAGTTTGCTATTTCTGAGCGTCCTAGTATGCCTACGGAATGGATACTTGATGAAGATGTCAAGCAAAGTGGCTCTCTCGGTCACCCAACAGGAGACCTATTTTGGTATGATCGCGTTGTATATAAGTGGAGTATGGAGAGCTTTTTCGGAGGCCCAAAGCCTGAAGGATATCCCAATCTAGATGATAATTACAATCCTAGCTCAGATGTTTTGAAGTATATTTTCCCCGTAGGGCATGTCAATAAGCTATTGGATGGTGGATCCACTTTCTACCCTTTTGATCAGGAATTTGAGCGTAGGGCATTGATTCATTCCAACAGTTATTCTCATGGAGGACAGGGGTTTGGCTCTGATGTCGGTGATGACCTCTATTGGGGAAGTGGTGATGGCAAAATTTATGCCCTTAGACTAGGTAATATCGGAGGTTTTAGCACAGGTAATGAATTCGTTAAGGGGGATAATAGGCCTAGACACGTTCATTTGAATGACACCCACAAACTCCCTCTGTACTTTGATGGAGACCAATATACGGCCTATCGCTACGAATTTATTGACGAAGCATCTCCCCGAGGAGGAAAGAAGACGCCAGGCAAAGTAACTGATGAAGGGAAATATCTATTGGTAACAACCAAGTACATCGGTAATACTGGAGATGAGCAAACGCTAAAGGAGCAAATGAAACAAGAGGGATTTTGGTCTGCAAAGCCCTCTCATCTTCATCAGAAAAAGTTCTATATCACGGGAGAAAAACTCTTTGTAATTGATGAGCATCTTACGGACAAAGAGAATCTAGGAGGATATTGGGGTGATATCTTCTCCGGGATAAGAGATGGTGGATACTCTGCTCGAGAACTCTGTATCAGTCTTCAATTCTTCGACTTTTCAAAAAAGGGTATGTCTGAATATCGGAAAAGAGACTTTCTAAACAAAACTTATAACAAAGATTTTATAGCAAACCACAAGTCTATGAATTTTCGCCAGTGGAGTCATGGAGATAAGCTTAAGCGTAGACTTCGCCTAGCCAAAAAGTCTTTAGAGACCCACCAGAAAGACATCGTCACTTGGTATCAGTACTACCGTAAAGATGATGGTGTCACAGATTACCCCGATAAATAAATTGTCGCCCAAAAGAACGTTAGTTCAGAGGACTTAAGATTCAAGAGATGATGTAGGCGGAGGGTGTGCTCAATGTGGCGCACTCTCCGCTTGCGTTAGTCCTAGGTAGGCTCAAGATAAATTGGTCGGCAATACAGATTTTTTCCCTAAGTTTGTAGGGATTTTATTGAGACTTCCTCTATTGTAGACAGAGAGAGGAAGCATCCTAGAAACTAAATAATTGAGGTGCTCAAAATAGTAGATAGATATATCCTCAAAGGATACCTGCCCATGCTGCTGATGAGCTTTTTGCTCTGTTGGCTGATTGTGGTGATGCAGTTCCTATGGCGATATGTAGACGAATTGGTCGGCAAGGGATTGGATGTTTTTATCATCGCCCAAATTCTCTTCTATGCTGCGATGTCTTTCCTGCCCATGGCTCTACCTTTGGGTATCCTACTTGGCTCCCTGATGTTCTTTGGCAATATGGGTGAGCGCTTGGAGCTTCTAGCCATGAAAGCCTCGGGGATGTCTCTCTACCGCATGATGCTCCCTCTCTTTTTCGCAGTGTCGATGCTGGCTGTGGGGCTCTTTGCCTTCCAAAATGACTTTATGATTACTTCTCAGGTGCGTATGTGGACGCTCCTCTATTCGGCACGTTTCTCCAACCCTGAGCTAGAGATACCCGAGCGGGTCTTCTACAATGGCATCGAGGGGTATAGCATTTACGTCAAGGGGCGAGACCGGCAACATCAAGGGCGTATGCTCGATCTGATGATCTACGACCACTCCGAGGGTAGCGATAAGGCACGCATCATTCGTGCAGACTCTGGGCGCATCGTTATGGACTCTGGCAAGACCTACATCACGTGGCGTCTATACAATGGTCAGAGCTTCGAAAATCTTGAGGAGCCAAGGTACATGGAAGATATCCCCACGCCTCGTGCTATTGAGTCTTTTTCGTTCAAGGAAATTGTGATTCCCTTTGATGCCAACTTCCGCAAACAGGGAGAGGAGGAGCTAAGCAAGCTCTTCATCGGCAAGAACCTCAATCAGCTCCAAGTGGCCATTGACTCGACAGGATTGGTGCTCGATAGCATCCGCACCTTCACAGAGTCCGTCTTGACCAACAAAGACTTCTCTCAACGCTACTCTAGATCAATGCCTAGTCCCTCTGACACTTCTATATGGGCCAAGCAGCAACTAGAGGCATTGAATATCGATCAGCCTCTGCAGAAGAGGGTCAATATCGATAGTATCGTGTATCTGCCTACGCTCTCCGACACGCTTCGTATGCTTACTCGCTCCATCAGTGACTTGCGCATGGTCGAGTCGGAGGCAGAAGGAAGGCTATACAGTGATAGGGATGTATTCAATACATTCCGCACCAATGGGCAAGAGTGGCATCGCAAGTTTACCCTGCCTGCCGCGTGCTTGGTTTTCTTCTTCATTGGCGCCCCACTCGGGGCGATTATCCGCAAAGGCGGTATTGGCATGCCCGTAGTAGCATCGGTACTCTTCTTCATCATCTACTACATCATCGATACATTCGGCTTCAATATGACAAAGAACGAATCCGTATCCGTAGCCTTCGGGATGTGGCTTAGCGCCCTAGTACTTTTCCCTATAGGTGCTTTCTTGACCTACAAGGCCTCTCTCGACTCGACGAGCCTCAACGTGGAGACTTACGTCAATCTGTGGCGGCGGCTGACTGGTACCTACATCCCAGTGCGTATGGTTGAGCCTATTGAGGGAGAGCAAGAGCCCGATTACCGCACTGTGCTAGCAGAGGCTCGAGCCCTATTGACCGAGTCGGAAGATGTACTAGCGTCTAAGCTGATGAATAAATCTGTGATGCATGTATTGGTCAATGGAGAGCAGTATCAGAATGCACCACAGGAGGCCTACAAGCGTCTTGAGGTACTGGTGAATGAACTAAGGAAAGTTAATCATCCACTTATACTAACCAAAACCAACGATCTACCACTTCTGCCCAAGAGGTTAGCTCCGTTTAAGCTACCTAGCACTAGGAGTCGTGGCATACTGCTACTGGCACTACTGCCCATATCTTTACCATTATTGTTGCTCTTGCGCATCCATCGTGAGCGCTTGCATAGTGGACTTAGAGCGATGAATGCTGCCCTAGCGGAACTTATCCCTCTACTAGAGAGAAGTATAGAAAGTAAGGAAACTAATTAATAACGCTTATGAGTGAGTTTAAGCTAAGCACTATCGAGGAAGCCTTGGAGGATTTCCGTAAGGGTGAGTTCCTCATTGTAGTGGACGACGAAGATCGTGAGAACGAAGGCGACTTCATTATCGCCGCCGAGAAGGTAACTCCAGAGAAGATCAACTTCATGATGCGCTACGGGCGTGGTGTCCTATGCGCACCAATCACAGAGGAGCGTGCCGCTCTGCTAGAGTTGGAGATGCAGGTACCTACCAATACTTCGGTACACGAGACGCCATTTACCGTTACGGTCGATAGGCTCGGTCGTGGCTGTACTACGGGGGTCTCTATGTACGATAGAGCTCAGACCATTCTAGCTCTAGCAGACCCAGAGACAAAGCCTACAGACCTTGCTCGCCCAGGACATATCTGTCCGCTTAGGGCTAGGAGCAAAGGTGTGCTACGTCGAGCTGGCCATACCGAAGCTGCTGTCGATCTAGCTCGTCTGTCTGGTATGCAACCTGTCGCTGCCCTGATCGAGATCATCAACGAAGATGGTACTATGGCTCGTATGCCAGATCTTATAGAGGTGGCCAAGCGATTTAACCTAAAAATTATCACGATTAAGGATTTGATCGCCTATCGCTTGCGCACCGAGGTAATCGTGGAGCGCGGCGAAGAGGTGATGATGCCAACTGCTTATGGTGAGTTTAGGCTGATTCCTTTCCGTCAGAAGTCCAACGGTCTAGAGCACATCGCTCTGTTCAAAGGAGATATTGCCAACGGTGAGGATGTCCTAGTACGCGTACATTCTAGCTGTATGACGGGGGATATCTTCTCCTCTCAGCGATGCGAATGCGGCGAACAGCTCCATAAGGCAATGCAGATAATTGAGGAAGCAGGCCGAGGTCTCATTGTTTACCTCAATCAAGAAGGTCGAGGCATTGGGTTGATGGATAAAATCAAAGCCTATAAGCTCCAAGAGAATGGTCTAGACACAGTAGATGCCAACCTACATCTAGGACACGACGCAGATGAGCGTGACTATGGAGTAGGGGCGCAGATCCTACGCGAGCTAGGTGTACATCGTATGCGTCTGATGACTAATAACCCCGTTAAGCGTGTGGGCTTGGAGGCATACGGCCTAGAGGTAACTGAGATCTACCCAATAGAGGTCGCTCCCAATAGACATAACGAACAGTATATGAGGACCAAAAAGGAGCGCATGGGGCACGTCCTCAAGCAACTCAAATAGACGGCCATCCGCCGAAGTATGACCTAAGAGGCTATGCCAGCACCTGATGCTTGCATAGTCTCTTCTTCATAATTGTGGCTGTCATCACATAAGGCTCTATCTACATTATAGAAAATAAATAACTAAATTTGTGGCGCCTAATACCTAAATAGTTTTGGGCTACGATAATGAATCAAATGTATTAACGAAAATAAGTACAATGGATAAAGTAAGCTACGCCCTAGGGCTGAGTATTGGACAGAACTTCGTAGCCTCGGGCTTCGAGGGGCTTAACTACGACGAGTTTCTATTAGGGCTCAAGGCTATCATGCAGGGCGAGACACCTAGCATGACATTTGAGGAAGCTAAAGTTCTAATCAACCAATACTTCACCGAGCTACAGGCCAAGGCCGTTAAGCTGAATAAGGAAGCAGGCGAAGAGTTTCTCAAGATCAATGCCCACAAGCAAGGGGTAACGACTCTAGAGAGTGGACTACAATATGAGGTAATTAAGCTGGGTGATGGCGCCAAGCCCAAGCTAGAAGACACCGTTAAGTGCCACTACCATGGTACGCTCATCAATGGTATTGTATTCGATAGCTCTATGGATAGAGGCGAGCCTGCAGAGTTTCCCCTACGTGGAGTCATCAAGGGGTGGACGGAGATCCTACAGCTTATGCCAGTGGGCTCCAAATGGAAGGTAACTATCCCATCGGATCTTGCATACGGAGATAGAGGTGCGGGGCAGCATATCCAGCCAGGTAGCACACTTATCTTCACCATTGAGCTTTTAGACATTGTATAATCTCGAGCTATACATTATATCTATATGAAGACGCCAATCAAAGCAATCTGTGTTACGGGTCTAGCTCTGCTAGGTGCAGTGGCTTGTTCCCCCAAGGTAACCAAGCAAGTTGCCCCCGCAGGGCCAGTTTTAGCTAATGAAGTAGACTCGGCTGCCTATGTACTGGGATTTGTCAACGGCGACGGCTTCCGTCGTAGCATTTCAGATCTTCCAGGTGATTCTCTCAGCAGAGATCTCATCCTCGAGGGCTTCTCGGCTGGTATGAAGGAAAATCATGATCGCTTCAAGCTAGAGGATGCTCAGAAGTTCCTACAGGACTACATCAAGAAGATTCAAGAGCGCGATCTACAGGAGATGAAGCAGCGCAACGACTCTGCACTCCTAGCCAACAAAACGAAGGAAGGCGTTAAGACAACGGAGAGCGGTCTGCAGTATCGAGTCCTTCGTCCTGCTACAGGTGTTAAGCCAACAGTACAGGATACCGTAGTGGTTGATTATGTTGGCCGCACGATCGATGGCAAGGAGTTTGATAGCTCCTATAAGCGTGGTCAGTCTGCTACGTTCAGCTTGCTACAGGTCATCCCCGGCTGGACTGAGGGAATCTGCCTGATGGAGAAGGGATCGAAGTATGAATTCTATATTCCTGCTTCATTGGCCTATGGTGAGCGTGGCGCAGGGCGCGACATTGCTCCTCACTCGACACTCATCTTCGAGGTTGAACTCCACGACATCAAGTCATACGTAGAGCCTGCGCCCGCCGAAGAGCCTAAGACAGAAGCGCCAGCACCTAAGAAAGCTAAGCGCGGTGCAGCGAGAAAGAAATAAATCGAAATAAATTATATAGTCAACAACAATGAAGAAATTTTCAGTAGCAGTAGCTGCCCTAGCCCTTGTGTTGGGTAGCTTCTCTTGCAGCCAAAAGGCTGGTCAGCCATCAAGCGAATTAGACAGCATGTCTTATGCTCTAGGCCTTCTACAGGGTCGTCAGATGGCAGAGACAATCAAGTATTCACGTGAGCAGGGTCAGAACATCGACTCTATGAAGTTCCTCGAGGGCTTCGAGAAGGCTGTCAACAATCCTGAGATGTTCAGCTACTTCGCTGGTGGTATCACTGGTGCAGGTTTAGCTCGTCAGATCGAGGGCGACTCTCTAAGCATTGCTCAGCTCGTGTCTGCTTACCGTGCTGCTCTGCAGGGCGACTCTACCAAGATCACGATGACGGATAGCGTTGCTCAGGATCTCATGATGCGCTTTGGCCAGATGAAGCAGGAGAAGGAAATGCGTAAGCAGGCTGAAGAAAACGAAAAGAAGTTTGGTGCCAACAAGACTAAGGGTGCTGAGTTCATCGAAAACTTCAAGAAGGAAGAAGGTGTGCAGACAACCGAGAGCGGTCTAGCCTATAAGGTAGAGAAGCCTGGTACTGGCGCTACTCCAACTGCCGAAGATAAGGTAAAGGTTAAGTACAGAGGTACACTCATCGATGGCACTGAGTTTGATAAGAACGAAGAGGGTATCGAGTTCCCTGCTAGTGGTGTAATCAAGGGTTGGACTGAAATGCTAACTCTAATGAAGGTTGGCGAAAAGGTTAAGGTAGTAATCCCTTACGACCTAGCCTATGGCGAACAGGGTAGCTACTCAATCGATCCATTCAGCACGCTTGTATTCGAGATCGAGCTACTAGACATCGTTAAGGAGTAAACAGACAAGACTCTCCATACTCTAGGATTTTTTCCTAGGGAATAAGCTAATGGGGCTGTGGCAAAAATCGATTTTGCCCAGCCCTTTTTAGGTGTCTCAGAATGTGCAAAATGCAAAGCGATAAGACTGAGGCTGACGACGAAATCAATGCCGTTTGACGATGGAGGGGCAACCGCATCAAATCTTTAGCAGCTTTTTGAGATAGTCCATATTTAAAGCAG
>JAUMYV010000090.1 GCA_030528445.1 Porphyromonadaceae bacterium
TTTGATTTATAGCTATAAAGATACTAAATATCTCCCATTCTTGCAATAGGTAAACCGCTGAAAATCAAGAAAAAAAACACCAAATTCTTACTCCATCTCTTATACCGAACTCACGTATAATTACATTAGGAGATGGGATCTGCACTTTTGAGTGAAATGACGTACATTTGCTAGAAGCGATTAACTCGCCCCAACGAACACGATTCGATAATCAGCAAAAGCTGAAAGAAATGAAGCGCAATGTAATACTTGGGCTAATCCCTAGCCTAATAATAGCTATCGTCTTGGCCGTGGCTACGGGGAGCTATGACTGGCTTATATTCCCCGTATTGGTATTTCCCGCGATACTTTGGGCCGATCGGAGGATAAAAACCGCATGCGACACGACCGAAGCTCGCCTCAAGAAGCGCATCACCTCTAGATCAGAGAACCCCTAAAAGATGATGAACCCAAAACCTCAACTGCTCATCGCTGCCACATCATCGGGGTGTGGCAAGACGACTTTCACACTAGGACTACTGCGCGCCCTGCGCAAGCGAGGGGTGTCTGTAGCAAGCTTCAAATGTGGTCCCGACTATATTGACCCCAAATTCCACGCCTTGGCCTCTAGCCCCTCACTCGAGGAGCTACACGAGCATACGAGCATCAACCTAGACCAATATATGATGAGCCCAGAGCACATCCGAGAAGTCTATGCTCGGCGAAGCGATGCGGCCGACGCAGTGGTTGTTGAGGGCGTAATGGGGCTATTCGACGGTGCTACACGGATGCAAGGAAGCAGTGCTAGCCTAGCCCAGACGCTAGATATCCCCGTCGTCCTACTAGTGAATGCAGCCTCGTCGGCCTATTCGGTGGGAGCCATCATCTACGGCTTCGCTCACTGGAAGTCCGATGTACGAATCGCTGGGGTAGTCTTCAACCGCGTAGCCTCCGAGAGCCATTACCGATTCCTCGTCGAGGCAGCAGAGGATGCTGGCGTACCAGCTCTAGGCTACATTCCACGCACACAGATTCTAGACGTTCCCTCTCGTCACTTAGGTCTCTCTCTGTCGGAGCTTGAGCGCCTAGACGAGCTCCCCGAGAGCATCGCTGGGCTTATCGAGCAGCATATCGAGGTCGATCGGCTACTAGAGCTATGCCAGTGCCCTACCCCACAGCGGGCAGAGTCCCCTAGCCAGGCAAATAGCTCGAGAGGGCTACGTATAGCTGTGGCTCGCGACGAGGCTTTCAACTTCATCTATCAGGAGAATATCCTCGCCCTAGAGCGCTTGGGCAAAGTCAGCTACTTTAGTCCCATCCGAGACTCCAAACTCCCCGATGCAGATCTGGTCTATCTACCAGGAGGCTACCCCGAGTTTTATCTCGAGGCACTCGTGAGCAACTGCGCGATGCGCGAGCATATACGGCTCTATGCTGAGTCCGAAGGGAAGGTACTAGCCGAGTGTGGAGGGATGATGTACCTCTGCCGTAGCATCATCGACGAGGTCGGCACTAGCTACCCGATGTGTGGCGTCCTAGACAACGAAGCCACGATGCAGCAGATGAAGCTAACCCTAGGCTACCGCCGTGTAGAGACACCGAGCATAACGCTCCGAGGGCATGAGTTCCACTACTCCAAGCTCAAGCTCCCCGATGCACAGCACAGTATCGCCAAACAATACAATGCCAGAGGCGTAGAGGTGCCGACGGCTATGTATCGAGTGAGGAATGTCTTCGCTGGCTACACACACCTCTACTGGGCAGAGCAAAATATCCTCGATCTGTGGTAGGCCAAAGAGAGTAGCGAGTCGAAGCCTCGGAGCTATAAATAAGATTCGCGGGATATATTGTGAGAGATTTTGTATATATTTGCTAATGCTTGCTTTAGCGCTAGGTATGCTGTTAGACAAAAAAGTAGTTACTTTGCAGCTCAGTTGGCAAAAAAAAGACCGGTGAACTTAGTAATCGATCAAGGCAATACGATCTGCAAAGTAGCAGTTTATATAGAGGATGAGCTGTGCTCTGTGCGTACTCTTCCTCGCTTTTGCAAGCAAACTTTGCTTGAGCTTATGGGGGAGTCTCCCTCCATCTCCTCTGCTATCTACAGCTCTGTAGGCGAGCAGGATGATCGGATCATAGAGTTGCTCTCGGCTCATATACCTATGGTAGTAGAGCTGGGCGCAGGGACGTCCGTCCCCATAGAGATTCGCTACAACCGCTCTGGCTTGGGGAGCGACAGACTCGCAGCTGCAGTTGGGGCGTATGCCCTAGCAGGGGGAATAGGCGAGCATCTAGTCATCGATGCTGGTACAGCTATTACATACGAACGCGTCAGTGCATCTGGATGCTATCTCGGGGGGAATATCTCCCCTGGGCTACACGCTCGCCTGAGGGCGATGCACGAGTTTACCAATCGCCTGCCTCTATTGGAGGACGTGCAGAGGTGCGAGGGCTTCGGGCAGGACACTGTCTCGGCTATGGAGTGCGGAGCTCTGCTGGGATTGCTCTATGAGATAGAGGGCTATATCTCAGCCTTCAGGATTGATCACCCCGAGGGGCGCGTATTCCTCACGGGTGGGGATGCAGATCTACTGGGGCAGAAACTTAGTTGTGAACTGGAGATTGTACCAGACCTAGTGCTGTACGGTCTGAACTATATATTGGAGTATAATAAACATGCTAAAGAAAATAACTACCTCTAGAGGCTCTGCCTACGCTTGGGCACTAGCTCTGCTACTGACCCTAGGCGTGGCTGGCGAGACTCTACAAGCCCAGAGCAATAACGACCGATCGCCCTACAGCCGATTTGGTTATGGCACTCTGGGGCAGTCCTCGACTGCTGGGGCTCGTGCTCTAGGGGGGCTCGGGATAGGTCTTCGTGATCCGATGCTTACGAATCCACTCAACCCAGCTTCGTACACAGCTGTCGACTCGATGACTTTCTTAATGGACATAGGATTTTCCCTGCGCACTTCTATTCTATCGGAGGGGAAGCATAGCGATAGCAAGACTCTGGGCAATCTCGACTATGTGACGATGATCTTCCCGATGGGCAAGCGTGTGGCATTCAGTGCGGGGATGATGCCTCTAGGCACGACTGGTTATAGCTTCGGCAATACTGCTGGCCTAGGAGGAGACAAAAGCGAAAGAGAGGCTCTACGCACCTATCAGGGCACAGGCAACTACAACAATCTCTACATCGGGCTTGGAGCTCGCCCACTAGAGCATCTATCTTTGGGGCTAAATGGAGCATTCGTCTTTGGACATACAACCCACACGAGGCAGGTAACTTATTTCTCCTCTGGTGCGTTCAACAGTGTATTCAGTGAGGAGCTCGCCCTCAGAGGTCTTAAGCTAGATGCAGGGGCGCAGTATGAGTTTAGGCTCGATACACTTGACCAGAACAGCCACAGCCTAGTGGTGGGTGCTACTTTCTCTCCACAAGTCAGCTTCGACTCTGAGCGGACACGCGTTCATCGCCTACTTAGCTCTAGCGGTAGTGGGGAGTTGATGCACAGCGACACAATCAAGAACCGCCCCTATTCGCTACCAACGAGTATGGGCTTCGGGCTATCTTACCGCATCGGCAATAAACTTATGGTGGGGTCGGATGTCCAATATAGTAAGTGGTCGGAGGCTAGGTTCGACGACCACAAGGCTCAGTTCCAAGATCAGTGGCGCGTGGCAGTAGGCGCAGAGTGGATACCCAACTACAGAGCCCGTAGCCCATTCCAGAGGGCGAGATACCGCTTCGGCCTAAGTGGCGCCAATTCATACATGCAGGTGCCTACCACTATGAACCAGTTCTCTGGCTACTACGAGTTTGGCGCTACAGCGGGTCTAGGGTTACCACTAGTGGATCGCAGATCGATGCTAAACATAAACCTCGACTACAAGCATCTGATGCCCAAGGTCAATGGCATGATACGTGAGCACTACTTAGGCCTCAACTTGGGCATTAGCTTCAATGAGGGCTGGTTCCGCAAGTCACGTGTCGACTAAGAGTGAGAAGTAAACATTATTTTAGGTATAAAACGAAGAACAAATGAAACTGAACAAATCTCTCCTGAGCCTAGCAGCTGTGCTCATGGCTACGTCTGCAGTGGCTCAGACAGGGGTGGCTACAGGCACACCCTTTGGCTCCGGACAGGATAGTATCCGTTGTCGTCAGAACCTAAGTCTATTCAGTGGTTATGCCAAGGCTGGTAGCTTCCAAGATGCCTATGAGCCATGGAAGGAGGCTTACGCTGAGTGCCCAGGCTCTAACAAGAACATCTATATATATGGAGCTCGCATCCTCAAGTGGAAAATCGAGCAAGAGAAGGACGCTAAGAAGCGCGAGGTTCTCGTGCAAGAACTCCTCAAGATGTACGACACGCGTGCCAAATACTTCGGCGACGACCAGAAGTATGGTCTAGATGTAATCATGGGCAATAAGATCCACGACTACGTAACTCTGGAGGGCGACAAGGTAGACTATGCCCTCGTCTATGAGTGGGCCAAACCAGCAGTAGAGAAGTATGCAGAGGCTGCTACACCACAGCTCCTCTACTACTACGTTTTCTCTTCACGAGCCGTAGCTCAGAAGGACGAAGCCAAGCACGAAACCTACATCAACGACTATCTGCTTGCCTCGGAGTATATGGACAAACAGCTAGAGGCAGCTGCTGGGGACGAAAAGACGATTAGCCGTGTAGAGCTCTACAAAAAGCCTATGGATGAGAACTTCGCCAGCAGTGGTCTAGCAGGTTGCGATATCTTGACTAAGATTTACACCATCGAGAAGGTAGATGCCAACAAGGACAACAAGCCCTTCCTCAAGCAGACTTGTGCCCTCTTCGGCAGTACGCCCGACTGCGATGCGCCCGCATACTATCAGGCTAGTCGCTACCTCTTTGCTCTAGAGCCATCATCAGGTGCCGCGATGGGCTTGGCTGGTAAAGCTATCCGCGACAAGAACTATAGCGAAGCGAACAGCTATCTGCAGAAGGCTATTGAGCTTGCGGACAAGGCTAGCGACAAGGTAAAGTGCTACGAAGTGCTTGCAGACCTAGCCATGGTACAGGGCAACTATAGTGCAGTACGTACGCACAGCAACAATGCTCTTGCCCTCAACCCCAAGAGCGGTCGCTCACTGATTAAGATTGCACAGATTATCGGATCTTCTGCAGATAACATTTTCCCAGACGATAAAGTAAAGCAACGTGCTGTGTACTTCCTCGTGATTGACAAGCTACGTGCAGCTGCAGCTGCAGACCCCAAGGTATCGGCCGAGGCTAACCGCTTGATTTCTATCTATAGCAAATCTCTACCCTCTGCGGCAGATATCTTCATGCACCCAGAGCTAGGTCAAGGTAAGAGCTTCACAGTACCAGGTTATGGTACTACGACCATTCGCTAATCCCTAGTTGTTCTATTCATGGACGACCCTCAATCGACCCATGCGGGTCGTGACAGACAGATAAGCCTCCCAAGCAAGCCTCTCGTAGGCTCGCCTTGGGGGCTTTTGTCTTTTACTCATTTGTGGCCAGCACTACTACTGGTCGCAGCTACTTGCTTTACCCTAGCTCTCTCTAGCTGTGGCAAGAAAAAGGTCGACACCGAACAGCTCGGCATTAACCTAGACTCTAGCTACCGCATCCGCACCCTCGATGTGGATATGCTTGTCTCGGACACCTCTGGCTTGGTAAAGTACCGGCTACGTAGCCCTCTGTGGCTGGTCTATGATCAGCCCGAGAAGAAAGAATGGATCTTCCCCGAGGGGATTCATCTAGAAGACTACGACACACTCAAAGCAAGTGAAATATTCGTTTTGGCAGACCATGCGATCTACAAAACAACCGACGACGAGTGGATCCTAACGGGCAACGTGCGCATCCATGGTCCAGAGGGACGTAAGCTCTATACCCCCAAGCTCTACTGGGATAGGAGCAACAGAAAACTCTACTCCAATGATACGACCTACTTCGTCACCCAAGGGCGCGAACTGCACGGCGACCGCTTTGATGCTCTCGATGACCTCAGTCAGTACTCGATATACAACAATCGTGGAGTGGTCGAATATGAGGACAAAGAGGATAGCCCCTCCCCTGCACGAATGGACACCACAAGGCGAGATACTCTAGCAACTCGACCAGATCACCGAGGATTGTAACTAACACATAAGCCTAGTATGATCTACATTTATCTCTTGATTAGCCTCGTTGCCTCTGCATTCTTCTCTGGCATCGAGATTGCTTTCCTCTCGTCGGATAAGCTACGCCTCGAGCTAGACAGAAACAAGGCTGGCGTAACGGCCAAGATCCTAAGTCTCTTCTATGGTCGCCCCGATCGTTTCATCACCGCCATGCTTCTGGGCAACAACATCGCCCTAGTTATCTATGGCCTACTGATGGCGCACCTAATGGAGCCACAGCTAATCAACTGGCTACAGAATGATATATTGGTACTGTTTACCCAGTCTATCCTCAGCACGATGCTCATCCTCTTCGTCGGCGAATTTATCCCCAAAGTCACTTTCCGCACCAACCCCAACCTCATACTCCACATCTGTGCCCTACCTCTGTGGCTCATCTATGTAGTCCTATACCCAAGTGTTTTCTTGATTTCCCTGCTCTCACGGGCTATCCTTTGGCTATTTGGGCAGAAGCAAGAAACTGCGGGAATCACACCGAGCCTCTCTCTCATCGACATCGAGCACTACCTAGAGAGTAATCAAGCCTCAGGTGGAGAAGGCGAAACTGAGGTCAAGATTATCCAGAATGCCATCACTTTCCCTTCCCTGCAAGTACGCGACTGTATGATACCGCGCAACGAGATCGTAGGGGTAGAATATGGGGCGGAGATGAGTACCCTAGAAGACATCTTCATCAAGACTGGACTCTCCAAAATTATCGTCTACAGGGAAAATATAGATGAGGTCATCGGCTACATACACTCGAGTGAGATGTTTGGCTCATCCGACTGGCAGAAGCGCATCGTACCACCTCTATTTGTCCCTGGCAGTATGTTTGCCAGCAAACTGATGAAGCAGCTCATGCAGCGTAAGAAGAGCATCGCCATCGTTATTGATGAGCTAGGTGGCACGGCGGGCCTAGTGACCCTAGAGGATGTAGTAGAAGAAATCTTCGGAGACATCGAAGACGAACATGACTTCCAGAAGCGCGTAGCCAAACAGGTCGACGAGAAGACATTTATCCTAAGTGGCCGTATGGAAATCGACGATGTGAATGAGCGATTTGGCCTTACACTACCCGATGACGAAGACTTCATGACTATTGCGGGCTTCATCCTTCATCATCATCCCAGCATCCCTAGCCAAAGAGAAAAGATTGAAATCGGGGATCTAAGGTTCGAGATTCTACGTTCAACCTCCACCAAAATCGTCCTAGTCAAGATGACTATCCCATAGGGGGTATGCTGCTCCGACGAAACGAGACATTAGAGCTCCAAAGTATTGGGGCTTTAGGGATATCAAATGAGCTAGAGTTGTGGAACGTCCAAGTAAGGATAGTCCTCCCTTTAGGACTCAGGTAGCGTTAGAACTGCTATGTGCAGTATACAGGTACTCATCAAACCTCTGAGCGTAGCAGTACGGCAAAGCGTGAATTCAAGATGGTTCAAGCCGAGAATGATTGTCTTCTGCAGAAGGTTGGTTAGCTCAGTTGGGCTTATTGAAGGGGATATTCTCTAGTGATAGTCTAGAAATTGTACTTCGCCGGTAGAGAGGCTGTAAATCGCCCCATATATGCGTATGGCACCCTCCTGCTCCATCTGGGTGAGTATTTGGCTCTCGCGTCTGATTTCCTCAATCGTCATACGAACATTCTGCAGAGCTACTGCATTGGCAAAAGCTTTGTTTCTGTGCACTCTTGCCCCCATATACTCCGTGCGCTCAATCACAGGTCTTAGCTTATCCATAATATGAGTAATATGCCCTAGCTCTACACCCTTGATTGCAGCCTTGACAGCACCACAATCCTCGTGTCCCATCACCACGACGAGCTTAGCCCCAGCCACCTTGCAAGCAAATTCAATACTCCCAAGCATATGCTTGTAGACCACATTGCCAGCAATACGGCTAACAAACAAATCCCCGACTCCACAATCGAAAATGTACTCGACCGGGACACGGCTATCAATACACGAGAGAATAATCGCCTCGGGATACTGTTCCTCTAGCGACTCTTTCATCTGCTGGCGAAAGTCTTTAGGTACATATTCTCCCAAGACATATCTGCGATTGCCTGCCTTGAGACTCTCTAACACTCCCCCAGGAGTGAGTTTCTGCTGTTCTTCCTTTGTCAATGTATATCAGTTTTGGCCATCTTACCCCAGACGAGCTACAGCCTCAGCAAATAGTTCGCTTAACTTCTGGCTCTGCTCCTGATGCGTCAGATATGTATTGTCTAGCACCACAGCATCTTCGGCTTGGCGGAGAGGAGAAACTGTTCTGTGACTGTCGGCGTAGTCTCTACGCTCCACATTGGTCAGTACATCCTCTAGAGTGGTTGTCTTATCCCCTTTCTCCCGGAGCTCTAGCAGTCTACGCTCTGCCCGCACCTTGGGAGCTGCCGTCACAAAGATCTTAAGCTCGGCATTCGGGAATACATTCGTCCCGATATCGCGACCATCCATCACGACACCCTTATCTGCGCCCATACGTTGCTGCTCTCTAGTGAGCGCCTCACGCACGGCTGGTATCGCACTGATAGGGCTGACAAAATTGGAGACGTGCATCGTACGAATCTCTTGCTCCACGAGCTCATCCCCTAGATAAAGCTCTGGTATCCCCTCTGCATTGAGCCGAAAGCTAAGACGTAACTGTGGGAGCAAATCCTCCAAGCCAGCCTCATCTATGTGATGCTCATCAATCAGGCCAGCACGCAGAGCCGCAAGAGTAACGCCTCGGTACATCGCACCAGTATCTATATATATATATCCAACTTCGCGAGCCAAGGCTTTAGCCATAGTACTCTTACCGCAAGAGCTGTATCCGTCTATCGCTACGATAATTTTTTTATCCATATTCGAGAGTTGATCTATTGCAAACAAATTTACTTAGAAGTACAAATGTACCTCAAATCTCATCTTACTAGCAAGGATAAGAGTATAAAACTATGGAAATGTAGTAAGCAAAGGGCTCCATACGAAAAAGAGCGTACCAGAATCTACATTCTAGCACGCTCCTGATGGTGACCCCGGTGGGGCTCGAACCCACGACCCAATGATTAAGAGTCATTTGCTC
>JAUMYV010000091.1 GCA_030528445.1 Porphyromonadaceae bacterium
ATAATGGATACTGATTGCATCCCGCCAACTGTCAACTTTTTTCAGTACACGTCAGTCGAACGCGCTGTGGCGCCTCCTAAGGGGCAAATACGCAATTTGCTGTTTTCACCCTCCCTCAGAGCACTTCTCTCATCAACATTCTGAAATTTGATCTAAAATATAAATCTTGGGAGCTTGAGGGGTGCTTTGGCTAGTTCCTAGCAAATAGCGAACTTTGGAGGGCAAACTATTTAAGTATTTCAATACACAGTATGGATCATTTTCTACGAAAGCCATTCGACCTAGACCGAACGGTTCGTACCATTTTTACAGCTCTAGTCGGCATCATTCTAATATGGGCGGTCTCTGCTATTTGGGAGGTATTGCTGCCATTTCTATTGGCTGGTATATTTGCCTACGTCATGATGCCCTTGGTTCGTTTCTTCCAGTATAAGCTACGCATCCGCATCAGAGGGCTTGCCGTGCTACTTGTTTTTGTGCTGATTGCCTTGGTCATCACGCTGGCTGTCATCTACCTAATTCCAGCTCTAGAGAGTGAGGTAAGCAAGACCCTAGAGGCTCTATCTGCGTACAGCCAAGGACAAAGCATCCTGGAGATACTAGTGCCCGATTGGTTGATGACCACACTCAAAAAGTCCCTAAACTTCAAGGAAATCAGTTCGCTCCTCAGCCCAGAAAGTATCGTTGAGACGAGCAAGACAATTTGGGATCAAGTCAATGGCATTATCAGTGGTACTCTATCTGTGTTCTCGTGGGGCTTAATTTTCTTTATGGGTATTCTCTACTTCATCTTCATCATGATAGACTTTGAGGATCTTGCGCAGGGTTTTATCTCACTCATTCCTCAGAGCCTACAAACCCCAACCACTGCAGCACTCAAAGAAGTGGACTTCTATATGAATAGCTACTTCCGAGGCCAAGGTCTCGTTGCCCTCAGCGTAACGATCTTGCTCGCCATTGGATTTAATATCATTGGCCTACCGATGGCTACAGCTATGGCTATTTTCATTGGGATACTCAACCTAATCCCCTATATGCAGGCCCTAGGAGTCATTCCTTTGGGGCTGATGGCCATGCTCATGGCTGCTCAGACGGGACAAGGCGTGTTTTTCTGTCTGCTACTAGCCTATGGCGTACTCATCATCGTACAGGTACTACAGGATGCACTTATCGTACCTCGCATTATGGGGCAGAGCTTGGGGATGCGCCCATCCGTGATCCTACTCTCTCTGGCCGTATGGGGCTACTTACTAGGATTCTTCGGGATGCTCATCGCCCTACCCATGACGATGTCTATCTACTCACTCTACATGCGCTATATCCTACGAGACGAAGAGTATATAGAGGAGGTGGACAAAAAACTACTAGAGGAAGCCAACATCAGGAGAAAACCAAGGAAAAAACAGAGTAAAAAGTGAGCCAGACGATCGCATTGCCAGAGGCTTTCTGCCAGCAGATGACTCAACTACTCAGCGAGGAGGAGGCCCAGTCACTATGCACAAGCCTTGATGGGGCTTCGCCAACATCCATCCGAATCAATCAGCACAAGGCGGTCTGCCTCAAGATGGATATCACAGCACTCGAGCAAGTGCCGTGGTGTCCGTGGGGCTACTATATGCCCGATCGACCAACATTCACAGGCGATGCTGCATTTCATGGCGGAGGATACTATGTGCAGGAGGCATCGTCCATGCTCATCTATCAAGTTGCCCAACTTCTAAATCCTGAAGACAAACTCGTAGCACTAGATCTCTGTGCAGCCCCTGGAGGTAAAAGTACGCTACTGCTAGATTTATTGCCAGAGGGCAGTCTATTGGTTGCCAACGAAGTCGTTCCGCAGAGAGCCCACATCCTAGTGGAGAATCTGCAGAAATGGGGCAATCCCATGCACATCGCCACCTCCACACACCCCGAGAGACTTGGCAAGCTCAAAGGGGCTTTCGACCTAATGCTCGTAGATGCACCATGCTCGGGCGAAGGTATGTTTCGCAAAGATCTAGGGGCACGCACCCAGTGGCAGCCCTCTAGCCCAATGCAGTGTGCCGAGCGTCAGCGTGGCATACTAGCAGATATCTGGCCTGCTCTAGCCGACGGAGGTCTACTCATCTACAGCACCTGCACCATGAATCGAGATGAAAACGAAGATATGGTCGCCTATCTGGTCGATGAGCTAGAGGCCATCCCTCTTGATCTAGGCGAGATTGGCTTCGGGGTTTGGCGTTCGCCTCTATCTGCCCATCCGTGCTATCGTATGCTACCGCATCGCACCAAAGGCGAAGGCTTGTTTATGGCTGCGTTTCGTAAATCGGGAGAGCGTAGCACTAGAGCCGACAGAGGAAAGGGCAAAAAAGGCAAGGAGAAACAAGAGCGAATGAGCAAGGACATCCCGAGAGAGGTCAAGGACTGGGTAGATGGGGGCAAGACTCAACTGATATGGGAGGTGAATCAAGAGCGAATAGTCGCCTATCCAGAATCGCTGACCTCGATGCTTGAGATACTCAGGGGAGCTAAAATTGCCCCTTTGAGCTACGGTATTCCCGTGGCTGAGATCAAGGGAAAATCTGCACTCCCACTAGCTCCGCTTGCTCTAAGTAATCTGCTCGCCTATGACGCCTTCGACCGAGTGGAACTACAAGACGATCAGCTCATTCCCTACCTATCGCGAGAGTACCTAACGCTACCCGCTAGCCTACCCGCTGGGATTAAACTCATTTGTCATCGTGGGATCCCTCTAGGATTTGCCAAGCATCTAGGCAACCGCACCAACAACCTCTACCCAACGCACTGGCGCATCCGACACCGAGAGCAGGTAGAGCGTCTGCAAGCCGAGCAAGAAATATACTAGTAGAGAGGTGTATGTCGCGCGATTTTCACCTCAAGCAGTTTAGCATCCGACAGCAACGTGCCGCCATGAAAGTCGGTACGGATGCCATTATTTTGGGCAGTTGGCTAGCCACTCTAGGGCTTAACCCACAGAGCTTCCTAGACGTAGGGGCTGGCACTGGCATCATTGCTCTGATGTTGGCACAGCGTTACCCCGAGGCATATGGCATCGCCCTAGATCTAGAGCCTAATGCCATACTCGATGCTCGGGATAATATCTCAGCCTCCCCTTTTGCTTCGCGCCTCGAAGCGGTACAAGCCGATTTCCTCGCTTGGACTTCGGAGCCATACGACCTCATCGTCAGTAACCCGCCCTACTTCGAGGCCGATGGCATTCGTAGTCCAGTGCAAAAGCGACAGATGGCGCGCCACGAGATGCGCGGAGGGCTCAACCTGCGCAGTCTGATGCAGCATGCCTCAACCCTACTCACGCCCTCTGGAGCTCTAGCCCTCGTCACACCTTGGGATCGCGAGAGTGATCTTCGGCTCTATGGAGCAGAGTACCTGCTTCGTCCCGACCTATTGGTGCGCGTCTTTGCGAGCAAAGACAAGCCCATTAGGCTACTGAGCCTCTGGAGGCGCATCATGCAGAGTACACCGTATCAAGTGTGTAGGTACGACACATTAGTCCTTAGAGACGAAGCCTCCAAGGAAACACCCGAATTTAGAATCCTAACGAAAGATTATCTCCTAGACTAGGTCTGGTTTAGGAGTCAGCCGAAATTTAATGTACCGACCTTGCCGTGTGTCGATAGCATAGGTACGGTCTGCAATGTGGCCGATTAGCCAAATCGGCTGATTGTCGTGGCAAAGTAGCAGGGCGCACTCACGCTCCTGGTGCGAGAAATGTCCGTCGATAAAGATACGCCTAAGCTTCTTGCGCCCCTGCATGCCATATGGCGCTAGGCTGTCTCCCTCTCGGCGCGGGCGAATACTGAGCTGTAGCGTATCACCTAGCTTATCGAGAGAGAAGATTGCTTCGTACTTAGCACAACGTAGATTATCCAGAGACTCAACCGCCCCCGTCTCCCACGAGAGACGCCCGATGGGCAAATCGATGTAGCTGCACTCTGCGATGTTGAGGCTAATGACCTCGCTGCCTTCCCTATTGATTGCACCAAGCTCCAGCACTTCCCTAGAGCGAATCAAGCGATGACTCGGCGAGAGGAACTGACGCCCAGAGGGTAGATCGGGCAAGCTCTGTGCAATGGCATGGCACTGCTCACTGCTAAATCCGTATGGTCTGAGCAGTTCGTATAGCACGGTCTCTGGGTGTGGTGTAGCCATTAGGCGTTCAATATCCATACATCCAGCACGAGGCATCACGGATTGCTTCATTACCTCCACAGCCGACAAATAAACCGCCTCCACACCCCTCAAGTGCTCTATGGTACGCCCTGTGGATTGCCTAAAGGACGGATTAATAGCTTCAAAAGCAGGGATGAGGCTATGGCGGATGTAATTGCGTCGATAGACCTCGTCGCTATTGGAACTATCCTCCCGACTCGCCTGCCCGAGTGAGCGAAGGTACACCTCTATCTCCCTACGTGAGCAGTCCATCAGTGGTCTAATAATGCGATCTTCTCGTCTGTATGGCATCCCGCTAAGCCCTCTAATCCCTGTCCCCATAGACAGGTTGAGTAGCATGGTCTCGATCTGGTCGTCGGCATTGTGTGCCATCGCCACTTGAGCCTCGGGATGCTCCGCAAGGATGTGTGTAAACCAAGTGTAGCGAAGCTCTCGAGCAGCCATCTCTATGGAAATTCCATGCTCCCGGGCATACCTCTCGGTATCGTAGCGCTGTACCTGTAGAGAGATAGCATGTGCATCACAGAGCGCGCGGACGAACTGTTCGTCGGCATCGCTCTCTGCTGCGCGCAGTGTGAAGTTGCAATGTAGCGCTCTAAGCTCATAGCCCAAAGCGGACATAGCCCTAAGTAGAGCTACAGAATCTGTACCTCCACTTAGGGCTATGTATATAGGTTGCCCAAGACTAGCAAGTTGGTAGCGCGCGATAGTTCGAGCTACAGTGTCTTCTAGTGGCAACATAATTTCGGACTAATCTTCCTGACCAAAATCGGGGTCTACCATGATGCGTCCGCAGTATTCGCAGACAAGCACTTTCTTATGCAGCTTGACGTCGAGCTGGCGCTGAGGTGGAATCTTGTTGAAACATCCACCACAAGCATCACGTTCTACGCTCACCACGGCTAGACCATTACGAGCGCCTTCCCTGATGCGGTGAAAAGCCTTGAGTAGACGCTCCTCAATGCCCTCCTCTATTTTGAGGACATGCTTGCGTAGAGCTTCTTCCTCTGCCTTCGTCTCAGCCTTGATGCGATCCAGCTCTTCCTGCTTAGCCTTTAGGTCGATACCACGCTCATCGATACTGGTCTTGAGGCTAGAGATACGTTCCTTACGAATCTGTATCTCGGCAGCATGCTCTGCAATACGCTTGAGAGATAGTTCAATCTCGAGACCCTGAAACTCGATTTCTTTGGAGAGATTATCATACTCACGGTTATTTTTCACACTCTCTAGCTGAGCCTTATACTTCTCGATCAGCCCTTCTGCGTGAGTAATCTTGGACTTCTCTGCACTAGTTAACTGATTGTAGCGCTTGATTTCCTCTTCTAGATTACCCTGACGAGTATGCATCCCTGCAAGCTCGTCCTCGAGGTCTTGCACTTCAAGAGGCAGTTCGCCACGTAGCGTCTTGATACGATCAATCTCCGAGTAGGCATTCTGCAGATTGCGCAGATCAATCAACTTTTCTTCGACAGTCTTTTCCTGCTGGTTTGTTAGTTCTTGCTTCATAATTTATGTTAGATGGATTTTATTGGATTACTATTTAGTTGGCTTACACACAAGGTAAGATTAGGAAATTTTGGTGAGATGATTTCGCTGAAAACTCTCGTGGCGACGCACTCGCTCTCGTAGTGTCCGACGGTCACTAGCACGGGACGACACTCCACATCGAAGTAATCGTTGTACTTCGCCTCGCCCGTTATGAGGACATCTGCCGAAGCTCTACGAGCGGCTCTCCACAGAAAAGCGCCAGCTCCCGAACAGATTGCCACACGCCTGACCTCACGTGCCGAAGCATCGCAGGCACTGTAGCTGAGCTTCTCCGTAGCGAAGTATGCTTTGACCCGATATAGAAAATGGGACAAACGCTCTGTCTCGGACAATTCACCCACAATACCGCTACCAGCCATAGGGAAATCATTGGCCAGTGGCACAAGGCTATAGGCTGGCATCTCGTATGGATGTGCCTCGTGTAGAGCTCTAATCACAGCCGAGCTATCCGCCGAGGCAAGCACTACAGACAGACGAACCTCCGACTCGTGATGTAGCTCTCCCTGCTCGCCCACGAAAGGATTAGCCCCCTCTAATGCACGGAAAGTTCCCTGCCCAGAGCTAGAGAAACTGCACTTGTCGTAAGCTCCTATGCGGCCAGCACCTGCTGCCCAAAGCGCCTCCTGTACTTGCTCGAGATAGCTTTCGGGGACGAAGGTTACCAATTCGCTCATTTTACCAGAGAGTGGCATCAGCGGACGAACATTCTTCAACCCGAGCTCTCGAGCCAATAGTGCATTCAAGCCATTGGGGGCATTGTCTGCGTTAGTGTGGGCTGCATAGATTGCAATATCTGCCTTGATGGCTCGTGCGACCACGCGCTCAATGTAGCTCCCCGTGCCAATGGTTTTGAGTCCTTTGAAGAGGAGCGGATGATGCGCCACGATGAGGTTGCAACCTCGCTCAATAGCCTCCTGAGCAACCTGCTCGGTAAGGTCAACACAGAGCAGAACACCCGTAGCTTCTAGGTCGGGATTGCCAACCTGCAAACCACAGTTGTCGTAGCTCTCCTGCATCCACAGGGGGAGCTCGGCCTCTAGGGCACGTATGATGTCTTTGATCTTCATACTGTCATGACTAGATTAAACAAATAGATGGCGCAGAGCTACAATCGGTTACGCTTGGTAATACGAAGAACTCTAGCCTAGCTCGTAGATACCCCTCTCTAAGACACCTAAAGGCGGTGTGTCATAATATGCAAACTGCTGCGTTACTTGCGACATTTGCTCCGAACGGACTTCGCCGTCGGCTTCGGTCACATACTCCAGTATGCTCCCGTCAGCCTCTGTCTTAGTGCCTTGCATTTTGCGCATTCTGAGACACCTAAAGGGGCTGTGCCAAAACCTGATTTTGACACAGCCCCTATCCCTTTATTTCTGCGTAAACGCTTACTTTTTGAATAGTCACCGACAACCTTACCTCTCGATGAGAAAGTATTGGTATCGCTATAATTCTCCCGCCGATGAGGAGAATGAAGTCGTCCTACTTATTGAATGGACGAATATCTAGATGTAGCTCATCGAGTTGATCTTGGTCAATAGCCGACGGTGCATCAATCATCACATCTCGACCAGCGTTGTTCTTGGGGAAGGCGATGCAATCGCGGATACTATCTAGCCCAGCGAAGAGCGAAACCAAGCGGTCTAGACCGTAGGCAATACCACCATGAGGAGGGGCACCGTACTTGAAGGCATTCATCAAGAAGCCGAACTGATCTTGAGCCTTCTCTGGTGTGAAGCCCAATACTTCGAACATCTCTGCTTGGAGCTTGCTGTCGTGAATACGGATAGAGCCTCCGCCTACCTCGACGCCGTTGATCACCATATCGTAGGCGTTGGCACGTACAAGTGCAGGGTTAGTCTTCAGTAGCTCAATATCCTCTGGCTTGGGAGAGGTGAAGGGGTGGTGCATCGCATAGTAGCGCTGTGTCTCCTCGTCCCACTCCACAAGTGGGAAGTCTACCACCCACAGACAACTAAATTGATTCTTATCCCTGAGCCCAAGCTGGGAGGCAACCTCTAGGCGTAGCTCACAGAGCTGCTTGCGGGTCTTATTCGTTTCGCCACACATCAATAGCATCAAGTCGCCAGGCTCTGCTTGCATCTTAGCCTTGAGTGCCTGCAAGTCGTCTTGGATATAGAACTTATCGACACTACTCTTGACCAATCCATCGGCCTCTACACGAGCGTAGACAAGCCCTGTTGCCCCAATCTGCGGACGCTTAACGAAGTCCACTAGCGCATCAATCTGCTTGCGTGTGTAGCTGGCCGCTCCCTTGGCACAGATACCACCGATGTATTCGGCTGAGTCGAAGACTGGGAAGCCCTTGCCCTTCATCACATCCATCAGCTCGACGAACATCATCTCGAAGCGTGTATCGGGCTTATCCGAGCCATATAGGCGCATCGCATCGGCGAAGCTCATACGTGGCAGAGGGAGTGGGATGTCTACGCCTCTAAGCTGCTTGAAGAGGTGAGCCGTCATACCTTCGAAGACTGTAAGGACATCCTCCTGCTCCACGAAGCTCATCTCACAGTCAATCTGAGTAAACTCGGGCTGTCGGTCTGCTCTAAGGTCTTCGTCACGGAAACACTTAACAATCTGGAAGTAACGATCAAATCCACTGACCATAAGAAGTTGCTTGAAGGTCTGTGGACTCTGTGGCAGGGCGTAGAACTGGTTGGGGTTCATACGGCTAGGCACCACGAAGTCTCTTGCCCCCTCGGGGGTAGACTTGATGAGCACGGGCGTCTCTACCTCTAAGAAGCCCTGTCCATCTAGGTAGCGACGTACCTCTAGGGCACAGCGGTGTCTGAGCTCAAGATTGGCACGCACCGCACTTCGGCGGAGGTCGAGATAGCGATACTTCATACGCAGGTCATCGCCCCCATCGGTAGTGTCCTCGATTGTGAAGGGGGGAGTCTCGGAGGCATTAAGCACCTTCAGTTCTTTGACCTCAATTTCGATATCGCCAGTAGGCAGGTTAGCGTTTTTGCTTGAGCGCTCGGAGACTACTCCCACCACCTGAATTACATATTCACGCCCTAATTCCTGAGCCTGGGCTGCCAACTGGCTCCCTGTATGCTCTTCGTTGAAAGCCAACTGAGTGATGCCGTAGCGGTCGCGCAGATCCACAAATGTCATCCCCCCCATGCGTCGCGCTCTCTGTACCCATCCAGCAAGTGTAACGATCTCTCCTACGTGATTGAGGCGAAGTTCGCCACAAGTTCTCGTCCTATACATAATTTATGTGTAGCCTGTAATCTTTGTAATCAGTTATAGGCTACAAAAGTACAGAATTTCCCTCAATGCCCATTGAATTAGACCCAAGAAAGCAATAGTTAACCACCAAAAGCATTCACGTACCAATAGTGTCCTAAATGTTTGTTTTTGGGTTGTAGGAGTTGTTAGTACGTACGTGAGTTCGGCGTAAGGAATGGAATAAGAATTCGGTAGTTTCTTCTTGATTTT
>JAUMYV010000092.1 GCA_030528445.1 Porphyromonadaceae bacterium
GTTCAAAATTGCTTAAATGTTTGCCCATAATGGATACTTATTGCATCCCGCCAACTGTCAACTTTTTTCAGCACACGCCCTCTCTCGTATAGTAATCGGCAATGTTACTTTGCCTTGGTCATTGCTCTCCTAGAGGTCTTTGCTCGCAAAAGTATCCCCCAGATCGAAATTGCCAGTAGTATAGCCAATCTTAAACCACTTGGCTCTCTGCGCTGACGTTCCATGTGTAAACGAATCTGGTACGGCATAGCCTTGAGCAGCTTTCTGCAGAGCATCATCTCCAATAGCTTGGGCGGCTCGTATAGCTGACTCTAGGTCTCCGTCTTCTAGGGCAATAATGCCCATTTTGGAGGCATAGTGTGCCCAAAGACCACCAAAGAAGTCTGCTTGAAGCTCCAAACGAACGCTTAGGGCATTATACTCCTTCTCGCTTAGATCGCCTCTGAGTCGGTGCACCTTGTCTGTAATACCCAACAGATGCTGCACATGATGCCCTACTTCGTGTGCCGTCACATAGGCCATAGCTAGCTCACCGGGTGCACGAAAACGCTCCGCCAGATCGCGAAAGAAGCTAAGGTCGATATACACCTTGCGGTCGGCAGGACAGTAGAAGGGTCCCATAGCACTAGAGGCACCACCACAAGCAGAGGTAGTCTGGTCGGTAAAAGCGACAAGCGTGGGCTTCTCATACTGTCGTCTCAGCTCGTGAGTGAAGATGCGCTCCCATACTTCGTTGCAGCTATTGAAGACCCTTAGTGTAAAGGTCTTCCACTCCTCATGTTCGTTTACCCTCGTAGGGTCTACGACTTCGGTTTGCGAGCCATCATTACCCATGCCTCCTACAACCGAGTCTGCTATCTGGAGAATCTGCCCAGGGTCTTTGCCTAGAAGCAGAGAGACTACTACGATGATCACACCAACGATCCCGCCTGCCGCGAGCTTACCACCACCTACGCGACGACCTCTTCGATCTTCGAAGTTGCTATTATCGTCATTGTGTCTAAGCCATTTCATACCTTAATCTCCTATTGTTTATCGTTATACCACATGTATCTTCGCCTGTAGCTAATCCTCTTGCTTAGGCGTCCAGCCCTCGGCAGGCTTGGCAGGTTTACCCATGAGCGTAGCAGATGTGGCTGAGTCTACCACGACCTGTACGTACTGCCCTACTCGATAGCCTTGTTTGTCGAAGACGACTACTTTATTCTGTTGGGTTCGGCCGAATAAATGCTCACGGCTACGCTTACTGAAGCCCTCTACTAGCACCTCTACCGTCTTGCCTATATCTCTCTGATTACTCTCTAGCGACAGCTGATTTTGCAGATCAATCATTTCGCTTAGGCGACGCAGCTTGACGTCCTCAGGCACATTGTCATCTAGATATTTAGCCGCGTATGTACCAGGACGCTCACTATACTTAAACATAAATGAAGCATCGTAGCCCACCTGGCGCATCAGCTGTAGCGTCTCTTGGAAGTCCTCCTCGCTCTCGTCGTGGAAGCCACAGAATAGATCACTACTGATCGCACAGTCTGGCATTACTGCCCTAATGGCCTCTACTCGATTGAGGTACCACTCGCGGGTGTAACCACGCTTCATTAGCTTAAGAATACGATTGCTACCAGACTGAGCGGGGAAGTGGATATGGCGACAGATATTGGGATACTTGGCCATGGTGGCAATCGCCTTGTCGTCCATATCCTTGGGGTGAGGCGATGTAAAGCGTATGCGCATCCCAGGTACAGCCTCGGCTACCGCAGCAAGCAAATCGCCGAAGTCATAGGTGCGCTCTGCGCTCTCGTAGCGATAGGAGTTGACATTCTGCCCCAGTAGCGTTACCTCGCGGTAGTTCTTGCTCTCTAGATCTTTAACCTCCCTAAGGATACTCTCGATCTCTCTACTACGCTCACGCCCTCTTGTGTAGGGGACGATACAGTAGGTACAGAAGTTGTTGCATCCGCGCATGATAGAGACGAAGCCCGAGATGTGTACGCCTCCGATCTTCAGAGGCATAACGTCCTTGTAGGTCTCCTGAGTTGATAGCTCTACATTGATCGCCTTCTCTCCACGCTCCACAGCGCCGATGAGATTAGGCAAATCGAGATAGCCATCTGGGCCTACAACTAGATCGACGCCATGCTTGTCGATCAGCTCTTCGCGCACACGCTCGGCCATACAACCTAGGATGCCGAGTATCATATTACGCTTGTGCTTACGACGGATAGCATTATAGTACTCGATGCGGTTGAGTACCTTCTGTTCGGCATTGTCTCGCACCGAGCAAGTGTTGATTAGGACTGCATCAGCCGTCTCCGCATGCTCGGTCAGGCAGAACCCGTCCATCTGCATGATGCTAGCCACTAC
Organism: Porphyromonadaceae bacterium; assembly: GCA_030528445.1. Taxonomy (GTDB): domain Bacteria; phylum Bacteroidota; class Bacteroidia; order Bacteroidales; family Porphyromonadaceae; genus Porphyromonas. The sequence goes on from JAUMYV010000092.1 coordinate 2,365, forward strand.
TTCACTGTCTGCCACATTCATTTGGCAGCCATAAGTCTCGATGAAGAGACTCTTTTCCGTCTTAGACTGATCGGATTTAGAGTCCGAGGTCTGAGTTTGATTCATAAGAGTAAAACGTTTAATTAGATGAAATCTCTCTCAACTTTTGCAGAACACAAATATTCTTCCTACATTTGTGTTAGGAAAATGTAAGATTTTTCATAGTTAAGGTTTTGGTTAAATAGGTTGGAGCAAGCTGGGAAGTTTGCTCCGCTTTTTTATGTATCCCTACACCCTGTATCAAGTAATTAACCAAATGCCTCAAATATTCCTTACAGCCCTGCTCTGTTACGAGATAAAATACTTAATTTTGACGGCATAAAATTAATAAAACTTATGGACTTGCCTCTAGGAGTTTCTTATCAGCACTTCGGTTAATATATTTTCAATATTATATTAACGAAAGGACTAGAAACGAATCGTCAGGTCTGTGAGCATCCGAAAGATTTATACACTACTCATTATTATAGTATTGCTATGGCTTTGAAATTTATCACTGCAGAAGAGGCTGCAGCAGTTGTACAGCACAACGACAACGTTGGCTTCAGTGGGTTTACGCCTGCAGGTTGTCCCAAGGTAGTACCCGAGGCTTTGGCTAAGCGCGCAGAGGCAGAGCACGCCGCTGGACGCGAATTCAAGATCGGGATGTTTACAGGAGCAAGCACAGGTTCTCACCTAGATGGTGCCCTAGCTCGTGCTGGCGCAGTTAAGTTTCGCACACCTTACCAGTCGAATAAGGATATGCGCAATGCAATCAATGCAGCAGACGCACCTTACTTCGACATGCACCTCTCCATGCTTGCTCAAGAAATGCGCTACGGCTTCCTCGGTCCAGTCAACGTGGCCATCGTAGAGGCTGCCGATGTGACGGAGGATGGCGAGATTGTACCTACTAGCGGTGTGGGTATCCTGCCTACAATCTGCCGTCTAGCCGACAAGATTATCATCGAGCTCAACGATCGTCACCCTAAAGAAATCCGCGGGATTCATGACCTATGTGAGCCACTAGACCCACCTCATCGTCTGGACTTGGGCATCAATAGACCAGACGATCGTGTAGGTCAGCCCTTCATCAAGGTAGACCCTGCCAAGATTGTAGGTATCGTGCGCACCAGTGAGCCCAACGACGAGAGTGCATTTGCACCCCTAGATGATGTAACGAAAGCAATTGGTGATAACGTAGCTAAGTTCCTCGTAAGCGAAATCGAAGCAGGGCGTATCCCTGCTGAGTTCTTGCCTCTACAGAGCGGCGTGGGTAATGTTGCCAATGCTGTACTCGGCGCTCTAGGCGACAACCCTAGCATCCCTGCCTTCAATGTTTACACAGAGGTCATCCAAGATGCAGTTATTGGCCTGATGAAGAAAGGTCGCGTAAAATTTGCGAGTGGTTGCTCTCTCTCTGTAAGCCGCCCTGTAATCCAAGAGATCTATGCCAATTTGGACTTCTTCAAGGACAAGCTACTTCTGCGTCCACAGGAGTACTCAAATAACCCCGAGGTAGTGCGTCGTCTCGGTGTTATCACGATTAATACAGCTCTTGAGGCTGACATCTTCGGCAACGTCAACTCTACCCATGTCAATGGCACACGTATGATGAATGGTCTTGGTGGTTCTGGCGACTTCACTCGTAGTGGCTATCTATCCATCTTCACGACACCATCGACGGCCAAGGACGGCAAGATTAGTGCTTTCGTACCTATGGTATCTCATCACGACCACAGCGAGCACTCCGTCAAGATTTTCGTAACGGAGTATGGCGTGGCTGACCTACGAGGCAAGAGCCCACGTCAGAGAGCCGAAGCAATCATCGAAAACTGCGTACACCCAGACTACCGCCCTCTGCTACGTCAGTATCTAGAACTAGGCGTCAATGGTCAGACTCCACAGTGCCTAGATGCCTGCTTCGCCTTCCACAAGCAGATTGCCGAGACTGGAGATATGCGTGATGTAGACTGGAGCAAGTACAGAGGCTAACCTCCAAACCTCTTATTCTCAAAAAAACTCTGTCCCACCAAATACTCGGCGGGACAGAGTTTTTGTCTATCATATTCGATACAATGACAAACAGTAGCAGGGTATAGTCCGACCATCAAGTACAAGAGCAGGATAATGCAGTAAAGAATGCTTGTGCTTCTGATTTGAATCCCAACTCTTCTCGCTCCTTACTCAACTAGTCATAAATGCCGACAGCCCCTAAGCAGAAGTATCCGCTCAGGGGCTGTTGGTGTTTTGAGAGCCACGTACTACTCCGATTCTTTCTGGATGAGTAGCTTGATCTTCTCCTCCAGTAGCTCAATATCTGTCATAAGCTTCTCGCGCTTACGCTCTAGATCCTTCAGCAGGCTAGAGCCGCCCTTGCTACTCACGTTGAGGAACTGCAGATTGTTTTCGTAGGTCTGTAGCTCACTACGCATTCGGTCTAGAATACGCGTCATACGCTGGCGCTCCTGACTAAGGCCACCCTGCTGAGTCGAGATGTTCTTTAGGCTCTCGGTGTAACCATTGAGACGTCTCTGAGTGCGCTGTTGACGTACGCGTCCATAGAGTTCATCAAGTAGCTCCTTGTGCTTGCGATTAACTTCATCCTTGTCCTTATATGGGACGTGACCAATGCTCTGCCACTTCTTGCCAGACTCCTCGAGTTGCTGTCTGAGCTGATTGATGTCCTCCTCTGTACGAAGTGCCTCAAGCTGGGCAAGAACCTCAAGCTTAGCCTGCAAGTTGCCCTGCAGATTACCCTGAGTAGCACCTCCCTCATTTTTGCGACGCTCAAAGAAATAATCGAAGCAAGCTCTAAATTCATTCCAAATACGCTGGCTATACTTGTTGGGCACTGCACCGATTTTGACCCATTCGCTTTGTAATGCCTTGAGCTCTTCGGCTGTTTTGTTCCAGTCTGTGCTATCCTTGAGTACCTTCGCCTGATCTAGTAGAGCACGCTTCTTAGCTAAGTTCTCGGATAGCTCTGCACGGAAACTATCAAAAAACGCAGACTTCCTCTGGTAGAATGTATCTAGAGATGCCCTGTAACGCTGATAAATAGACTCATTATCCTTACGCCCAGTAAATCCTATTGTTTTCCACTTCTCCTGTAGCCCATGGATGCGCTCGGTAAGGTCTTCCCAACCTTTTCGGCGATGTGGCATAGCCTCTTGTAGTAGCTCCTCGAGCTCTACACAGATAGCAGTCTTGCCCTCAAGGTTAGCGGTCTCTTGCTGATGCTTCTGGTCGTGATGGTCTTGATGCCTCTTGTAGATAGCAGTGGTAAACTCCTTGAACTTACCATTAATTTCTGCTCTTAGCTCACGAGCGACGGGGCCAAGATTGTGCCAACGATCTACTAGAGGGTTGAGCGCCTTGATAGCTTGGATTGGACTCTCCAGGCTTACCAATGGCTCAATCTCGGCTAGTAGCTGAGTCTTGGCTTCAAAATTTTTGCGGAAATCGTACTCTCTGAGTTCTTCGTTGATTGACTTAAGTTCGTAGAAGCGATCGCGTAGTGCGCCGAAGGTACTCCTTAGAGCCTTTTCGTCCTGTGGGCTAAGGGGGCGTGCTGCCTCCCATTGCTCTCTAATCTGATGAAATTCGCTATAGACCTTACCGAAGTCTTCGCCTGCACCAAGTAGCTTATCCAACTGGCTAAGTAACTCCTCACAGACAGCCTTATTCTCCTTGTAGATACGCTCCTGATCCTCGATACGCTTCCGATCCAACTCCCTAAAGTTTTGAAGCAAATCGTTCATACGCTCCTCTTGAATTTCGGCCTGCTCTAGAGCCTCGGTACTTCCTTCACTCTGTAGCTGCTCTTTCTTCTTATAAAATACCGATCGGATAAGCTCTACTTGTTTGCGCTCTGGTAGCTCCTCTGCCTGTAGAATAACGGCCAAGTGGTCGATTAGCTGACTGGGAGATAGCGTAGAGTAATTAACGCTGTTGGGACTTACCTCATTCTGCTCTGTCTGTGCTGCGGCAGAAGAGATCACCTCGTCTTGATTGGCGAGGGGTTGTGGGCATTGCTGTGCTTCCATCATTACACAATCTTTCTATGTACTACGTGTTGCTCCTCATAGGGGTGTCTGTATCTGACGACAGATAACAGATGAATCCATTTCGAGAAGTTGAATTTACCTAGCTACAAAATAAGTTTTTTTTCTGCTAAATACCAAACTAAACTAATATGATGCTATGATTCAATGCTGGCTAATCTCGTGCTAGAGTGGCAACTCGGTTTGTGAAAATATGTTTACACACAGGAGAATCTCAGTCGTCATTTTGCCAAAGACACCTATGCTCTCGGCATCATGAGTTTGCGGCTGTGCTCACTTGCTCTCGGTCTGGGCGAGGCTCATTAGGGCGAGACGGTCGAGCTTGCCACTAGGCAGACGGGGGAGCTTGGGGATGTAAATCACTGCTTTGGGGCAATGATAGCGAGGGAGGCAACTCTTGAACCGAGCAAGGAGCATCGTTTCATCATCGCTGCTCTCTCCCTCGGCGACAAGCACTAGGGCCTGCCCTAGACGCCGATCGGGTCTCCACGTCAGGGCGGTAGGCATTGGACATAGGCGAGAGAGCTCATACTCCACACGCTCGAGCTGTATTTTGATGCCTCCGCTGTTGATGATATTATCACTTCGGCCTAATATCCTAAATCGTCCGTCGGGGCATAGGTCTGCGATATCGTTTGTTTCCAACGGCTCGGGGATGATTAGAGGAGCATCAATGCACAGAGTACCCCGATCGCTTAGGCTAAGCGAAACACCATGCAGAGGCGAATAGTAGGCGCTAGTGTCTCGACCGCTGACTTTGCGCAGTGCGATGTGGGATAGTGTCTCGGTCATCCCATAGGTCGAATAAATACTATTGGGCAGGACGGATAGCGCATCCTCTAGAGATATGTCGAGGCTCCCCCCTCCGATGATCACATGTTTGATTTGGCACAGTCGTCCCTTGCTAACCTCATTGCTTAGGATTTCGCCCGCTTGTAGAGGGACTAGTGCCGTGAAGCTGATTGCCTCCTCGACATGTAGGAGCGGATTGGAGCAAGGCGTACGAACGATCAACTTCATGCCCGATACAAGGCAACGCACCACGAGCATCATCGCACCGATATAGCGTAGGTCCATGCAGAGCAGAGCTGTGTCCGAGGTGTCGAGGCCGAAGAACGAACAAGTCGCCCGAGCACTCTGCATCATGCTCGTCTTGCTTACCCGAAGTTGCTTGGGCGTGCCCGTAGAGCCAGAAGTCTGCACCTGCATATACTCATCATCGCTCCACCATGTACGTAGGAAGCGCAGCAGATCGGCGTATTCACCCTCCTGCATTGCATTAATTATTGTGGTAGGAGTGTAGCACCGCCCACCTACCTGCAAATACTGATTAGCTCGATTTAGATACATGGCTATGGTATGTACCAAAGCATATCCCTCCGTATGGAGAGAGGCATCTCGATATTATTGGTAAAGAGCATCCCTGTGCCTAGCCCTTGAGGAAGCGATATTGTGTGGCTGGCGCACCACTGGGCGATCGCATTGAGGCCTATATTGCTCTCGAGGGCAGAGGTAATCCACCAGCCGATGCCCTGCTGCTCGGCGATGTCAATCCATTCGTCTCCTCCTGAGAACCCGCCGTGCAGAGAGGGTTTAAGGATAATGTACTGTGGTTTGATGTGTCTCAGTAGGCTGATTTTCTCCTCGTGGCTGTTGCATCCAATGAGCTCCTCGTCGAGTGCTATGGGCAGTGGGCTGAGCTCGGCTAGGCGTGCCATTTCGTTCCATTGTCCTGCTCGTATGGGCTGTTCGATGGAGTGCAGGTCAAGCTCTGCGAGCCTAGCTAGTCGGTCTAGAGCTATCTCGGGGCTGAATGCGCCGTTGGCATCGACGCGTAGCTCAATTTCGGCAGATGAGAAGTGCTGACGGATGTGCTTGATTAGGGATAGCTCTTCGTTGAAATCAATCGCCCCGATTTTCATTTTGATGCACCTGAAGCCTTGTTCGATCTTCTCCTCTATCCGTCTAAGCATTGTGCTGTGGTCTCCCATCCAGATGAGTCCATTGATTGGGATCCCAGATAGTCCTCGTGAGAAGTCCGTATCCCATAGAGCCCATGACCCACACTCGAGATGTCGCTTAGCTGTCTCTAGAGCGAAACGTATCGAGGGATAGGGGCGAAGGGTTTCTTCGCTTGGGAATGCTCCCGTCTGCTCTATTTCTAGGCAAATGCGCTGGAGCACCTCTAAGTAGTCTGGAGTTACGTCGCAGCTTAGGTCTGGTAGGGGCGCACACTCCCCGATGCCGATGCGTTCTGGGTACAGCGACGAGGATAGGTGCAGATAGTAGACGTCGCGCGTCGTGTAGACACCTCGGGAGGTCCCTGCTGGTTGATGAAAAATAAGCCTATAGGGCTTGATCTCTATGCGATACTCATTCATACCACAAAGGTACACTTTCGGCTTATACCGCTACAAGTAGAGCGAGACTGTCAGAGACATCTCCTACTCAGATTTCCCAATAAGTCTGAGAGGCTATACTTTGTTTGATCTTTTATTATCCTCAAATGGAGTGACTATATCAATAGAATCGTATTTACCCTCATCAGTAAGT
>JAUMYV010000003.1:0-12082 GCA_030528445.1 Porphyromonadaceae bacterium
GAGCATAACCTTGCCAAGGTTAGGGTCGCGGGTTCGAGTCCCGTCTTCCGCTCTAGAAAAAGGAAGGCCTCGGTCTTCCTTTTTTCATTATAGCTCTTGGGCTGACAGTTTTGGCTCAAGCGTAATCACATCAAAGAAATGACAACTAAAAATATCATAATAGAGGACTATACCTACGAGCTTCCCGACGAACGTATTGCGAAGTATCCGCTAGCGCAACGAGATCAGTCTAAGCTCCTAGTCTATCAGTCGGGGCTGATTAGCGACCGAAGCTTCTCGGATTTGCCCGATTTACTACCTAAGGGTAGCCTCTTGGTGCGTAATAACTCTAGAGTGATACGTGCACGACTGCTGTTTCGCAAGGAGAGTGGAGCTCAGATAGAGATTTTTTGCCTAGATCCTCTGTCCCCCAATAGCTACGAGCTGGCTCTATCTGCTCGCGAACGTTGCTCTTGGCATTGTATGCTGGGTAATGCTCGACGCTGGCATAGGGATCAGCCTCTTGCCCTGGCCCTACAAGTAGAGCATCGAGAGGTCGTACATCTGCAAGCCGAGCGCACAGAGGAGGGCATCGTGCATTTCTCTTGGGATAATCCAACTTATACCTTCGGCGAATTACTTGAGCTGATGGGCATTCTTCCCATACCACCTTACCTCAATCGCGAGGCGGAGCAGAGCGACTTGCAGACCTATCAGACTGTTTATGCTCGCCCCCAAGGGTCAGTTGCCGCCCCAACGGCAGGGCTTCATTTCACGGAAGAAGTCTTTCGTAAGATAAATGAGCGTGGTGTGTCGGTGCTCGATGTAACGCTACATGTGGGAGCTGGTACTTTTAAGCCAGTTAAGAGCAAGACCATTGGGGAGCACGAGATGCATCAGGAGCTCATAGTCCTAGAGAGGCAGACGATTGAGTGCCTATACCACCATTCTGACCCCATAATTGCTGTTGGTACAACTTCTGTACGCACTCTGGAGAGCCTCTATCATCTCGGTGTAAGACTGCTGCAGTCGCCCGATATAGCTGTTGCAGATCTCGGCGTGGGGCAATGGCAGGCCTATGAATATGGGCACGAAAAAGCCCCCAGTGCCGAGCAGGCCTTGAGGGCGATCCTAGATTATATGGATCGGAATGAGCTAGAGACCTTAGTCTTCCCAACGGCTATTCTCATCGCCCCAGGGTATACATTCCGCATGGTGTCTGGCATTGTAACTAATTTCCATCAGCCCAATAGTACGCTGCTACTGCTGATCTCGGCCTTCATCTCAGATGATTGGCGAGCCGTCTACGATCACGCACTGCGACATGGGTATCGCTTCTTGAGCTATGGCGATAGCTCTCTGCTGCTACCCTAGGCCATAGGATCTTCTTCTGCAGACGGCGCGAAGGAAGACCAATCCAACTCATCAGGAGGGGCAGACATCTCATGACTAGGCGAGGTGTTGCCCCTCTCTGCTTTGTGTAGGATGTTTACTTGTACAACCTCGACCTCGGTCACGTTGCGACTAATACCTTGCCGGTCTGTGTCTCGATAGTAGCGTAGCCTCCCCGAGAGCTCTAGCATAGCTCCCGAATGAACCTCGCACTCGATCTGCTTGGCTACCCCTCCATGTGCCGATAGCTGATGCCACAGCTTCAGCTCTCTTGTTCCCGAGCCATCAGGCTTAGGGAGATGTTCGGTAGTTACTAGGCGAAGCCTTACCTCTAGAGCATCGTAGCCGAAGTACCGTACTTCGGGTTCTTCCTCCACGAGTCCGATGAGATGGACGTAGTTGATGGACGAATCGCTTGACATCATAAGTTCTGGAAGTCTTATTAGAGAGAGGGAAGCCATAGGTCTATTACTTAGATTTATGGCTTCCCTCAAAGTTAATCAGGTTTTTGCTTCGTTAAAGAGCGAAAGACTGCCCCTTGATGCGCTGCCAGCTTCCGCGAGTGAAGTCTGGGAATTGTACGGGAGCAGAGTTGTTCTCTAGAGAGATACGCGTCAGATCTCCGATTACAGACCATTCGGCTAGGTCATATACGTCCATATCCAGAGGAAGCCCCTTCTGGAGGCAGTAGATTAGACGATAGTCCATGATGAAGTCCATACCTCCGTGACCACCTACTTTCTTAGCTTTCTCTACGATGTCTTTGGCGATTGGGTGTTCGTACTGCTCCATGAGTGTCTTCTCCGTTTCTTTGCTTACGAAGTTGTGCTTGGTTAGGTCTTCGTGATCGGGTACAGCGTTCTTATTCTCATCTGTAGGACGTAGGCAGATGCCTGTCGTAGGGTATTTATTGGCAAATCCATCTGTGCCGATGAGCTGATACATACGGTCGTATGGGCGGTAGGAAGCAACGTTGTGCTCTAGATAGATAGTTTTACCCTTGTTCGTCTTGATGAGCGTATGAGTCATTTCTCCGTTCTTAAACTCACCCACAGGCTTGCCGCGCTGCTGCTCGATGTACTTGGGGATAGTTACGGCTGGTACGTCCATGGCTACGAGGTAGTCCATCTTGTCGCCTCGGTGGATGTCGAGCGCAAAGCATACTGGGCCGAGCCCGTGCGTTGCGTAGACGTCGCCACGGTGATCTTTGTTGTACTGCAATCTCCAGTCGCTCTCGTAGTCTAGCCAGAATGGCTCTAAGTTATGGATGTAGGCCCCCTTACCGCTAAGCACTTCTCCGAAGAGACCTTTCTGAGCCATGTTGAGGGTTGTTAGCTCGAAGAAGTCATAGACGCAGTTCTCAAGCATCATACAGTGTCGCTGCGTGCGCTCGGCTGTATTTACGACATCCCATGCTTCCTTTAGGTTCATGATAGCTGGTACTTCGCAAGCCACGTGCTTGCCTTTTTTCATGGCGTAGATCATCATCTCGGCGTGCCGCTTCCAGTCGGTTGCGATGTACACCAGGTCTATATCATCTCTGTCGCAGAGAGCCCTCCAAGCATCTTCGCTACCGCTGTACTCGGTTGCCTCTGGCTTGCCAGCATGCTTGAGGATTGCTTGCGACTTGGCCACACGCTCTGGGTGTAGGTCACAGAGAGCCTTGATCTCTACGCCATCGAGGTGGGTAAAGCGACCCACTGCGCTTGGACCACGCATTCCAAGTCCGATGAAGCCAACTCGTACCACTGGGATTGGGTCGTGGCGGAGCTGGAGTACATCCTTCTGCCCTTTGGGGCGAGCTGGTGTCTCCACAGGGATGAGGTAGCTTTTTTCTTTTTTCTTTTGTTTCGGAGTAAAGCTCGCGAGTGTGCCGATTAGGGAGAGTCCCACCAAGGCCAAAGTTGCGATTTGCTTGATCTTTTTCATTGAAATAGTGCTTGAATAATTAGTTGTATTATGTCTCCAATAGGGAATGTTAGTGCTCAAACTCTGAAGTAAAGTGGAAACGAATGGCTGGGAAATCTTGCTGAGCCATCGAGAGTACATAGCTAGAGTCCGCTAGGTAAACATCTCGACCAGCCAAGTCTTTGGCCATATATTGTGCCTTACGACGCTTGAAGTTCTCCAAAGCCTCGGCATCATCGCTCTCTATCCAGCAAGCCTTGTATAGGTTAATAGGCTCCCAGCGGCAAGCTGCGCCGTACTCGTGTAGGAGGCGATACTGAATCACCTCGAACTGCAGTTGCCCAACTGTACCGACCACCTTGCGGCCGTTGAACTGATTGGTGAAGAGCTGTGCCACACCCTCGCCCATGAGCTGATCCAACCCCTTGGCCAGTTGCTTGGTCTTGAGCGGATCTTGGTTCTCGATATACTTGAAGAGCTCGGGAGAGAAGCTAGGTAGCCCTTTGAAGTGGAGGATCTCTCCCGAGGTCAGCGTATCGCCAATGCGGAAGTTGCCCGTATCTGGTAGACCAATGATATCGCCAGCGAAGGCCTCCTCGACTGTCTCTTTGCGCTGAGCCATAAAGGCTGTTGGGCTGCTAAACTTCATTACCTTACCTAGCCGCACATGACGATAGCCCGCGTTGCGCTCGAAGCGTCCCGAGCAAATTTTCACGAAGGCGATACAGCTTCGGTGGTTAGGATCCATATTGGCGTGTATCTTGAATACAAAGCCTGTGAAGCCCTCCTCATATGGAGAGACAGTTCGCTCCTCTGCTTTGATGGGCAGAGGAGATGGCGCGATATCGATGAAGCAATTGAGTAGCTCCTGTACCCCGAAGTTGTTGAGTGCGGAGCCGAAGAATACGGGGGCAAGCTCTCCACGCAGATAGGCTTCGCGCTCAAACTCTGGGTAGACACCATCTACAAGCTCGAGGTCCATGCGAAGTTTATCGGCAAGGTTCGAGCCGATGTGTGCCTCAAGGTCTGGCGAATTGATGTCGGAAATGGCAACGCTCTCTGTGATGCGTTGCTTGTCGGGCGTGAAGAGGTTAAGCCCCTGCTCATAGATATTGTATACGCCTCGGAAGCGAGCTCCCATGTCGATCGGCCACGAAAGCGGACGAACCTTGATCTGTAGCTCCGCTTCTACTTCATCTAGAAGGTCGAAGGGATCACGCCCCTCACGGTCGAGCTTATTGATGTAGACAATGACGGGCGTCTTGCGCATACGGCAGACCTCCATCAACTTGCGTGTCTGAGCCTCTACCCCCTTGGCAGAGTCAATGACGATAATCACGCTATCCACGGCGGTAAGAGTGCGGAAGGTATCCTCGGCGAAGTCTTGGTGACCTGGCGTATCGAGGATATTAACCTTGTGACCACGATACTCGAAGCCCATGACCGATGTGGCGACCGAGATACCACGTTGCTTCTCAATCTCCATCCAGTCACTCGTGGCGGTTTTCTTGATTTTATTGCTCTTGACGGCTCCTGCCACGTGGATAGCTCCCCCGAATAGAAGCAATTTCTCCGTTAGGGTCGTCTTACCTGCGTCGGGATGGCTAATGATGGCGAAGGTGCGCCTTAGATCTATTTCTTCTTTGTACTGACTCATATTAATTGGTTATTTCGTTTGATCCTCGTTCGCTAGGTATGCGAGCAAGCGGTCGATCCCCTCGGTCCAGTGAGGAGGCTCAATGCCATAGTCCGTTCGGATGCCCTCTTGGCTCAAGACGCTGTAGGCTGGTCGAGCAGCAGGGGTGGGGTAGTCTTGGGTTGTGATGGGGCGAACGAGGCATTGCGTCTCGGAACTTGCCTTAATTGTGTAGTAGGCCAAATCGTACCAGCTACACACACCAGCATCGGTGTAGTGCAAGTAGGGGCGTGTGAAGGCTCCGTTCTCGACGGCCTCGTGAGCGATGCGTACGACAGCCTCGGCTAAGTTGGGGGCGTATGTAGGCGAGCCAACTTGATCGGCCACGACTCCGAGCTCTTCTCTCTGGCTTGCTAGTCGAAGCATCGTGAGCACGAAGTTGCGCCCGTATGGCGAGTAGAGCCAAGCTGTGCGTACGACTAGTCCTCTAGATCCGAGTACTTGCTGGATGGCTTCTTCGCCCAATCGCTTAGTCTTGCCATACACGCCTAGAGGGTTGGTTGGAGCATCCTCGGCGTATGGTCTAGAGGCATTGCCGTCGAAGACGTAATCGGTGCTAATCTGTATCATCATATAGTCCAGCCTCCAGCAAGACTCGGCAAGCAGACGAACGGCCTGATGGTTGAGCCGATCGGCAACCTCACTCTCCTCCTCGGCTTGATCTACAGTTGTGTAGGCGGCACAGTTGACTACAAGCGTTTGTAGCCCAGGCGTGAGCGTCTCGGCAAAGCTATCTAAGCTATTTGGCCGACAGATGTCTAGCTCCTTGACGTCGGTGTAGACGAACTCAATACTAGGGTAAGATGGAGCGAGTGCTTGGATCGAACGTCCTAGTTGCCCCTCTGCTCCCGTGATGATGAGGCGACAGGTCTTATTCATTGGCCTCTGGATTTTGCTCTGCCTCCTGCTCAAGCTTGTATTTGTGTGCAAGCATAGCGAGGAAGGTACTGATTTGTTTCATCGATTTTTTCGTCTCTTCGCCGATAGGTTCTCCCTTGAGTGCAAGTGTAAGGTAGCCATAGATAGCGTTGAAGCAGGTCTCCAAATCGCCTGCCTCGTGCCCTGCGCTCTTGCCTCTTAGCTGGATTACGGCCGGGAGTACCTGATAGTGTAGTCCAGCGTAGACGTAGTCGTTGGGGTTGGCTAGGAGTCTACGATGTAGATCCTCTAGCTGCATCAAGACGATGCGGTTGATGTCTAGGTGTCCGATCTGCTGTTTCCCTTCGGTGCGCATCATATCTGCCAGTTCGCTGTACCATTGGTGGATCTCCTGCTTGACCTCATCGCTGACGTCGTAGCGTGGTAGGATAAGCTGCTCGATGCGGTCAATGTCGCACCCTGCAGCTCGCACCAAATCCTCTACCTGCCACATATAGAGCAGATATTCGCAGATATTTTCTTGTTTTTTTGCTCTTGCGATGATCATCGTCCTTAGGATTTATTTGCGTCTTAGGCTACGGGCTAGAGCTTCGTCTGCATCGTGCTTGGCAGGTTCTATACCTAGTAGCTGACAAACCAAGGGGTACAGCGTAATGTTGGGGATGGGTTCGTCGATATGTCGTCCGCTCTCGAAGCTAGGTCCTACGGCTTTGAATAGGGCAAGCATCTCGTGATGAGCATTGTCAAATCCGTGTCCTGCCGCGATGCGACTAACGAGCTGACGATTGGGCTGGAAGTAGATCTGCGTACCCAAATCTGCCATTACGACAAGTTCTCCGATGCGTGGGTTGGAGCCGAAGTGCAGACGCTTGGGCAGTTCGCCTCGGCGATATACTCTGATGTGTGGCACTTCTCTGAGGATTTGGTAAGCCGTCTCGGTGTAGCCATCCTTGGGGTAGAGGTGCGTAAAAGGCCCTGTGGAGACGTGCTTGAAGCTATCAAGCGGTAGATAGTCGGCCAGATTGACCTCCTTAGCCCTGTCGTAGGTCGCCATACCATGATCCGATACCAGTACAAAGTCGACTTTCGAGGCAATAGGTAGCTTAGCCAAACGATCTCGGAAGTAACCTACTATGGAGTCTACTTGGCGGATCATTTGCTTCGTTTCCTCTCCCTCTGGGCTATAGTGATGCCCCGTGTGATCTGGTTCCTCTAGGTACCACATCACCAGACGTGGGCGCTCTGCGATGGGGAGCTGTAGCCAACTGATGACGGAGTCTGCCCTGTCACGATAGGGTACACTACTATCGAATCGCTTCCAGATATCGGGCTGATGCCCGCCTACTGCCGTTTCGCTCCCGACCCAGAAGAAACTAGCAGAGCGTAGGCCTGCTCGGCGGGCAGCGTTCCATAGTGGTTCGCCGGAGTAGAAAATAGGATTCTCCACGGCACTGCGCTTCCCTATCTTATAGTGATTGCCCACTTCGTCCCAAAACTCATTGCCTACTAGGCCATGATTATTGGGGTGTAGCCCTGTGGCCATTGAGTAATGGTTGGGGAAGGTCAGAGAGGGGTAGCATGGGCGGAAGGAGCCAGAGATGCCTTCCTTGTCGATGGCATCGAGACTGGGCGTATATGTCTTGCTCTGATAGTCGTGCCTAAAGCCATCTAGGGAGAGCACCACCACATATCGATCTGATGATGCGGCCTGACACTCTTGGTGAGGTTTATCACTTTGGCCACCCCCGCTAGAGAATCCCATGAGGGATGCGGAGACTATGGCACAGCAGAGGAGTAAACTTTTAATTTTCATATCGCTCAATTCTCTTATCCTTGAAGTTTATTTTGATGCCAAAATTGCTTACAAAGTTAACATTTTCGTAGATACATTGCTTGTCTCTTCACCACCCAAACAACCAATGGGGCTACGCCAAAATTTGCATTTTGACGCAGCCCCATCTTTGCTTTGAGATGAGCTACTAGGAGCTATTAGATGCGATCCTTAGAGCCTAGTACGTTCTCAATCTTGTGCATGTACAGCTTCTTGAGGGCATCGCGAGCTGGACCAAGATACTTACGTGGGTCGAACTCCTCTGGCTTGTTGGCGAATACGTTGCGGATAGCAGCCGTCATAGCCAAACGACCATCTGAGTCAATGTTGATCTTGCATACTGCGCTCTTAGCAGCACGACGGAGCTGCTCCTCGGGGATACCTACAGCATCTTTGAGTGCACCACCATACTTGTTGATTGTAGCCACTTCTTCCTGTGGTACAGAAGATGCACCATGTAGTACGATTGGGAAGCCAGGAGCCTGCTTTTCGATTTCTTCTAGGATGTCGAAACGCAATGGGGGGGGTACAAGTACACCATTGGCATCACGTTCGCACTGCTCTGGCGTGAACTTATTGGCACCGTGAGAAGTACCGATAGAGATAGCTAGAGAGTCTACACCAGTCTTAGTAAGGAAGTCTACCACTTCCTCAGGCTGAGTGTAAGTGTGGTGCTCTGCTACTACATCGTCCTCTACACCTGCGAGGATCCCGAGTTCGCCCTCTACAGTCACATCGTGCTGGTGAGCATACTCTACTACAGACTTAGTCAGTGCTACGTTTTCTTCGTATGGGAGGTGAGAACCGTCAATCATCACAGATGAGAAGCCCATCTCGATACAGCTCTTACATAGCTCTAGGCTATCGCCGTGGTCTAGGTGTAGTGCAATCTGTGGGTTAGGACAACCAAGTTCCTTGGCATACTCTACAGCACCCTGAGCCATGTAGCGAAGAAGTGTCTGGTTGGCATACTTGCGAGCACCACTAGACACCTGTAGGATCACTGGAGACTTAGTTTCTACTACAGCACCGATGATAGCCTGTAGCTGCTCCATATTGTTGAAGTTGAAAGCTGGGATAGCATAGCCTCCCTTAACGGCCTTGGCGAACATGTCGCGTGTATTGACAAGACCTAGTTCTTTGTAACTAACCATTGTTGTTTGAATTAACTATATTATTATTCTTAGTTATCCTTTTAGTCTTGGCAAAGATACATAATTAAAATGAAGTATCCTGCTGCTTAATTAAGTTTTTTATTAGGATAACAAAACTCCCTGCAAGCTCTTTGTCGGGGAGCGGTTTGCAGGGGGTGAGCCTATTATTTGATTTTGTAGGACGAACGTACCGTCACGCTTGCGGTTTTGAGTTTGGAGGAGGTGTTTAGAGTGCCACCCCAGCTGTAGTCCTCTTCGCTGTTGAGACCAACGATCTGGAAGACGCCCATTGTCGAGGAGGCAAGGTCCGATAGACTGCTGTTACTCCCCTCTGCGATGGTCTTCGCTCTAGCATAGGCATTTTGGGAGGCCTCTTGTAGCATCTCCATCTTGAGCGTGTTGATCTATGTGTAGTAGTAGCGTGGAGCTCTGGCTACGAAGTTGACGCCCTGTTTGAGTAGCTCCGAGATTTTCTGATAGATGATCTCTACATTGTCTACATCATTGGAGCTGACGATGATCTCGCTCGATAGCTGAACTCCTTTGAAGGTACGTAGGTACTTCTGTGTATTGTCATCGTAATACTGATCATACTCATTGCTGACATTGGTGCTGGAGTACCGAATTTGGTCTTGAGTGATGCCATTCGATATGAGATACTTGATTATCTCGTCTCTGTTTTTTTGATGTTCGTTGTAGGCGATCTCTTGATTTGGGCTAAGCGCCGAGACGTCTATAGTCCAGACGATTAGGTCGCTCTTGATGTTGCGCTCTGCCATGCCTGTAACGGAGATTAGAGGTGAGCCACTTCTGAATTGTTTGATTCCTAGAGAGAGTAACCATGCACTAGCGATGACGGCAAATGAGGCAATGATGACTACGATAAGTTTGTTCTTTTGCATAGCAGTGAACAGTGAAGTTTTTATTTTAGTACTTAACTATGGATAGATGGCGATCAAATTACTTCCTCTCAAGCATATTTGTCGTCAAACCACTAGCTAAGGTACAACAAAACTCTTGCTTGTTTATGAGAGATTGTAAAATATACAAGCTCCATCATGACAAATGTTCGGATGAACCCAACTTTTTTCAGTGCACGTCAACTTGCTATGGTATCATATTTGCGCTCTCTAGGGCAGTAGGAATGCAAAATCACCTAGCTTTGCAATCCCAAAGAACTAGATATAATGTTAAGAATAAAGATATAATGAACGACGAAGCAAAACAGGTAGATCTAGAAGAGCTACAGGAGCAACTAGACGCCAATATGACAAATGAGCAGGAGAGAGCAGACTCTTCGGAAGAAATGTCTGTAGAAGCTGACAATTCGACGGCTACAGAAGAAGGCCTAGAGCAGCAATTCGCCAAACTCAACGATACACATCTGCGTCTCATGGCAGAGTACGACAACTACCGCAAGCGTACCCTCAAAGAGAAGAGCGATCTCATCCGCAATGGCGGTGAGAAGGTACTACGTGATTTGCTCCCAGTAATTGATGATATAGATATCGCTCTAGCTAATATCGACACGGCTGAGGATATGGAGGCCATCAAGGAAGGCATGCGCCTTATTCACAGCAAATTCATTGACTACCTCTCTCGTCAGGGCATTAAGCCTATCGAGACAGAAGGGGCTAATTTCAACGAAGAGCTTCATGAGGCAATCGCTACATTCCCAGCAGCAAGTGACGAGCTCAAGGGCAAAATCATTGACTGCGTCAAGAAGGGTTACACCCTCAACGATAAGGTTCTTCGCCACTCTAGCGTTGTCGTAGGTCAATAACATTGAGGAGGACTTAAGATGGCACAGAAACGAGACTACTACGAGATACTCGGTGTAGATAAAGGAGCTACAGACGATGCACTTAAAAAAGCCTACCGTAAGCTAGCGATTAAGTATCACCCAGACAAAAACCCAGGAGACAAAGAAGCGGAGGAGAGGTTCAAAGAGCTTGCTGAGGCTTACGATGTCTTGAGCGATCCGCAGAAACGCGCTCGTTATGATCAATTTGGTCATGCTGGTGTGGGCAGTAGCGCTGCCAGTGGAGGGGGCTTCGGGGGCGGTATGTCTATGGAGGACATTTTCAGCCGCTTCGGTGATTTATTCGGCGACAGCTTTGGGGGTGGCTTTGGGAGCTTCAGTGGTTTTGGAGGATTCGGTGGTGGAGGTCGCCAGACCACTCGAGGTTCGGACCTTAGAGCACGTGTCAAGCTCAACCTCGAGGAGATCGAGCAGGGCGTAGAGAAGAAGCTGAAGGTAAAGAAATATGTACACTGCTCACGCTGTCATGGCGAACGTACAACGGAGCCAGATGGTCGCAAGACCTGTACGACTTGTCAAGGACGCGGAGTGGTAATGCAGACGCAGAACACCCTGTTTGGACAGATGCAGTCTCAGGCCATCTGCCCGACCTGTCAGGGACAAGGCGAGATCATTACCAAACCCTGTAGCCAGTGCCAAGGCAAGGGAACGCAGATTGGTGAGGAGATCGTCAGCTTCCGTATACCTGCTGGTGTAGCCGAGGGCATGCAGCTCACAGTACCAGGTAAGGGTAATGCAGCGCCAGCTGGCGGTGTCAACGGTAACCTACTCGTCATTATACAAGAGGAGGAAGATCCCAACCTCATTCGCAATGGCAACGACCTTATCTACAACCTACTCATCTCTGTCCCCCATGCGATCAGGGGAGGAGCTGTAGAGGTGCCCACAATCGGGGGACGCGCACGCGTAAACATCGAGCCTGGGACTCAACCTGGAAAAATCTTACGCCTTAGAGGTAAGGGACTGCCAGAAGTAAACGGCTACGGACGGGGCGACTTATTGGTCAATGTGAATGTGTATATCCCAGAAACCCTAGAGGGTGGAGGAAAGGATCTACTCGACCAGCTCGAAGCGAACGAAGGTTTTAAGCCTACAGAGGCAGCTAGACGAGAGATCGACCGCAAGTATCGGGATATGCTTGACTAGACTAGTGATATATCATCAATATAAGAGGGGCTGTGCAAAATTCGTTTTGCATAGTCCCTCTTCTTTATGCTTCATCCGACATCCCGCGTGATACAGCCGTGGTAGGGATATGAATAGGAGTTTTCTGTATCATGCTTGGGGACTTCTATTCCCTTAGGTGTGATCGAGTTTAGTTTGATAAGTTTCTGCTCCCCAAAAAGGGAAAAAGAGTTCCGAAAAGATTGAAACTGACGGTTGGAACGATGAAAGACAAATGAAGAGGGGTGGCGGCGCAA
>JAUMYV010000003.1:12092-23351 GCA_030528445.1 Porphyromonadaceae bacterium
AAACATACTTTGTGGCCCCCACCCCTCTTCATGGTTCCTTCCTTAGAGACTTACTTAGACTTCTCTAGCTTGAGGGTCTCAGAGGGCTGATCGCATAGCTCCGATGGACCGAAGTACTGGATAGGACCAGGGTAGATGTAGCAAGTGTTCTCTGCCCACTCTGCCCGCTTGCTTACGAAGTACTGGAATGGTTTGCCATTGAGGTCTACAAGAGCCTTCTGGATAACGGGCTTCATAGCACCATGGCGACGCTCCATATTCATCATCATCGTCGTGGGGATACCACCAGCGATCCACGCCTCGGCAGGAGCAGTCAGGTTCTGTACAGAGCTCATGTAGCCAGTAACGCCTGCACTGATTAGGCAAGCAGCCGTACGACCTAGAGCATAGCAGTAGTCGGCATCGAAGTTCGATGGCATAGCGCAGCGACCTTCGTAACCGAAGAAGTGCGTCAGAGCTGCAAACTTACCATTGTACTTACCTTCTGCCTTCCAAGCAGCGAGCTTAGTGGCTACCATCTCGGCCAGTAGCTTCTCGGTTTCGATTAGTGATACCTGTACATTGCCGTGTGGATCACGGTCTAGAGTTAGCTGACGAGCCACCGTAGCAGGCAGGCTAGCATAGAGCGCAGAGCTAGCTTCGCTCAGATGAGCCGTCACATAGGCACGTTGCTCCTCTGCAGGCACCGCACGGAACTCTGCCTCGTGATGAGCAAGGTAGTCGTTGAGCTCAGCGATAAGAGCCTTCATCGCAGGGATAAACTCAACGAGCCCCTCTGGAATCAGGACAGTACCGAACTGGTCGCCCTTGGCAGCACGCTTGGCTACTGCCTCGGCAATAGAGGTTACTACATCATCGAGAGTTAGGTTCTTGGCTTCGATTTCCTCCGATACAATCGCAACATTGGGTTGCACCTGCAGAGCACACTCAAGCGCGATGTGAGAAGCAGAGCGACCCATCAGCTTGATGAAGTGCCAATACTTGCGAGCAGAGTTACAGTCGCGCTGGATATTACCGATCACTTCGCTGTACACCTTGGTAGCGGTGTCGAACCCGAATGAAGTCTCAATCTGCTCATTCTTGAGGTCACCGTCAATTGTCTTAGGACATCCGATTACTTGCACGGGGGCGTTGATGCTCTTGTAGTATTCGGCTAGTACGGCAGCATTGGTGTTGGAGTCGTCACCACCGATAATGATTAGAGCATTGATAGAGAGTTTCTTGATAATCTCAAGACCCTTGTCGAACTGCTCAATCTCCTCGAGCTTCGTACGTCCGGAACCAATGATGTCGAAACCGCCAGTATTGCGGTATTCATCGATGATGTCGGCTGTCAGCTCCTTGTAGTTGTGCTTAACTAGTCCGTCTGGCCCCATCAAGAAGCCATAGAGCTTACTATCTGGGTGAATTGCCTTGATGCCATCGAAGATACCAGAAATCACATTGTGACCACCAGGAGCCTGACCACCAGAGAGGATAACGCCCACATTGATAGCCCTAGCCTCAACAGCCTCTGTAGTTGCCTCAAACGTCAACTTAGGCAATCCGTAAGTATTGGGGAATAGTTCCTTGATAGCTTCTTGGTCACTAACGCTCTGTGTAGCTTCGCCCAATACAACCTTCACCGAACCACGGAGAGCCTTGGGGAGCTTGGGGCTATACTGCCCACGAGCTACTTGCAATGCACTTTTAATCATCATCTTAATTATACTTTATCTTAAATACTTGGTTACACTTAAGTTTTTCACTACAAATATCGCAATAATTTATCGAATAGGCAGTCTATCAAGAATAAAATTTTGATGCACAACCTTTTGGCTGGTTATCTCTGCTCTGCCACTCAGACTTAAGGAGATCCTGCATTGGACGAAAACAATTAATAATATAGATAGCAGGAGCCATAGCTCATAGGTCACTATTCTGTTTTATTTTCAATTTGGTTTGTAAAGCAAACCGAATTATATTTGTATGCTGATTGAATACTTCATTCGGTCATCTTGATGGATCTTAGTAGTCAAGATGAACGGATGCAAGCACTTAATCATATAGTCTCACTCATCCCAATACTCAAGCAATAGTAATGGAAACAGAAAAACTCAGCCCAAAGCAAAGTCTAGAGATCATTGAAGCGATGATCAGCAAGACTAATCGTAGAATCAACACTATGGGGGCGACCCAATTCCTCCTTTGGGGCTACGTCACAGTACTGACGAGCCTGCTACACTACTTCCTAACGCCCTATATGACATCGATACATCACGCCTATATCTGGCTACTCATTCCTTGCATCGGTGGTATCATCTCTTGGCTAATGGCTCGCAAACGGCGTCATCAGCCCTACAGCAGCAGTCAAATAGACTACTTCATCAATACTGTTTGGCTCGTGAGTGGGCTCAATGCCCTCGCTTGTTCTTTTGTCTTAGGTTTCTTTACGTTGATTGCAATCATCATTCTCCTAGGCTCGGCTTCGGCGATTACGGGCTTTGTCCTACGCATTAGAGTGCTACAGATCTGCTCTATCCTGGGTATGGCGATTGGTTATGGGAGCATCATGCTCGATCGTACTTTAGATTTGCTCTCTTATAGGGATTATAGTCTGGTATTTGGAGCAGTCTTTTTCGTGATGCATTGTATCCCGGGTCATTACCTCTATGCGCAAATACGCCGAGAGATCAAGGGTACATCTAATGTGCCTAGCGTATGAGTGATGTGATCAACTTGCCAAGCCTCGACCCTCTACTCCTCTCCGAGCTTAGACTCTCAATCATGTCGATTTTGCTCTCGCTAGAGGAGGCTGACTTTCTCTACATTAAGGAAGTAACAGGAGCGACCTCTGGCAACATCAGTGTACAAATGGAGAAGCTCGCTTCGGCAGGTTATATAACCATCGAAAAAGGCTTTGTCGGCAAGCGAACACGTACGACTTGTCGGCTCTCGCCACTTGGTCGAGAAGCCTTTGTCAAGCACTTCGAAGCTCTGAAATCATATTTGCCAGATAAAATGAATCTATGACACACTTGACAAGACTAACTTATACGGTGTTGTTGCTCTTGGCTTCACTAGTAGCTGAGGGACAAATACAGATACAGATCAAGGGGCGAGTCCTGGACAGGCGGGGACGCCCGATACACCTGGCGAATGTGTATCTGTCCGACACTTTTGAGGGCACTGCGACGGATTCGCTCGGGCACTTCGCTCTCTCGACGGAGCAAGGTTTCCCCATAAGTCTCGTTGCCTCGCATGTGAGCTATGAGGCGGATACAATCGTTCTGAAACGAATGGAAGACGCCACAGACATCACCCTTCACCTTAGAGAAAAGCTATCGCTAACGCTTGAGGAGGTTGTGGTGAGTGCCTCCACGCTACGCTTCAACGATCGCAAGGGACAAGCTGTGATGAAGCCGATGGATATCTACACCAATCCAGCAGGCTCTGGAGACCTAGCCCTATCGATGAGGCAGATGCCAGGCTTGCAGCAGGTGGGACAGACAGAGGGCTTCTTCGTGCGTGGAGGTGCTGCATGGGAGACCAATGTGAGCATCGAGGGCATACGCGTCCAGCGTTTTTTCGGTAAGAATGGGCACAATACCCCCACGAGGGCACGCTTCGAGACGGGTATGTTCCAAGGTCTGAGCCTAGCCACTGGTGGCTATGGTGCTAGCAAACAAGGCGGTCTGAGTGGATTGCTCGAGCTGCAACTCTCGGAGCAGTCGCCTTCGTCGCTCACTCTGTCGCTCGCCTCGGTCTTCGCTGGTATCGGCTGTGGCTACCTCTCGCCCAAGAAGACGACTTATATCGAACAGGGTATAAGCGTCATTGAGGGGTCTGCCCTTAGGCTGATGCTTAGGAACGAATACAAACTGCCCGAGGCGCCCTTCGGTGTAATCTATCATGCTCGACTAGCTTGGGCACCAACGAAGCAGGACGACGTCAAGGCACTCGTGATGATGCGCCGAGATAAGCATACTTCACTCGCCCCAGCCCCGACGCCCTATGGCACCACCTCGGAGCTATACAAGGGACGCAACGACTATGCTTTCGGCATGGGGCGTTGGCACCATCACTTCCAAGACGGCTATACCAAGGCTACACTTGCCGTAGGTCTTGGCTGGGACGACAATAAGCTCCATGTAGACTACCCAGATCTTACGAGCCATAGCTCCCGAATAACCTCACAAGAGCTAGACGCCCAAATACGCTTGAGGCTAGACACGCGCCTAGCCTCGCTCAAAATGTCTAGTGGTCTGGACTATGCATATAGCAGAGCCGAGATAACGATTCCCTCAATTAAGGGCATTCGACCGCTACGAGACGCGACTTCGTCGGCTTGGGTCGAGGCCTTCTTCCCCATTAGTCGCTCGCTATCGCTCGAGAGTGGTCTCAGGCTGGAGCATTCGTCTCTCATTGGTTCTGCCACGCTGCTCCCACGAGCAGCTCTTGCTCTGCGCCTGCATCCGACTGGCACGCTCAGCCTAGACCTCGGTCGCTATGCAGCCCTAGGCGACTACTATCTGACTCATGGGATACAGCCCACCACTCGAGAGGTGGCCTATCAAGCCAATTTAACCTACGAATGGCGTCCTAAGCTGCATCATCTGCTGCGCGTGCAGGTCTATAACAAGGAGTACAGAAGCCTCACTCGTCTGTACTACGACCACCAAGTGGACAATCTAGGCCGTGGCTACGCTCGTGGGGTCGATGTATTCTGGCGAGTTACACGCCTTATCCCCAACGTTGAGCACTGGCTCTCCTATACCTATACCGATGCCCGTCGTAGCTGGCTACGTGCTCACGAGCTAGAGTGCCCCGACTTCGTCGCCACGCATACAGCCTCGGCCGTAATTAAGTATTGGTGTAAGCCGATTTCGTCGCTCTTCAACCTCGCCCTAAACTACCGCACGGGGATGCCCTACCACAATCCTAATCGTAATGATCGGGGCTACTACAACGAGCTCAATGACGAGACCCTTGGCCTGAGCTTCTCGTACAACTATCCGTTTATGCTTGGCCGAATGGCTGGCGTGGTCGTAGTAAGCGTGGAGAATATCCTCAACGCTGCTCCAACCTTCGGCTACCGTTACTCGCCTGAGCCTAACGCTCAAGGGAACTACTCGGCTACACGTATCACTACATCCTATAGACAGGTCTATATGCTCGGCTTCTTCGTCAATATCGGCGTGGATAGACGAAAGGAAATCATGAATACAAACCTCTAAATACAGTAATAATAATGAAGCGAATGATGCCCCCCTTGCTCTGGGCTCTGCTCCTACTCTGCTCGGTGAGCCTTGGCGCCCAGAGCCCAGCCTACCAACGTGCTATGATGGAGCGTACTACTAAGCTAGACTCTGCCTCGATTGAGGTTCTGCAGAGCCTATCGGCCGACTTCGACCGATTTACTCTGATGACAGGAACCGACTGGACAGCCCCCTACTACTCGGCTTATTGCCGTGCCATGCAGGCCTTTGCCAATGGTGAGGTAGCCGACCGCCTCGCCGAGCAGGCAGAGCAATACCTCCAGAAGGCGACAGAGCTTGGCGGCGATGCTTCCGAGATTGCCTGCCTGCGCAGTATGCTCTTTGCCGCTCGTCTGCAAGTCAATCCGCAGACACGCTGGCAGCTCTATGGGGTAGAGAGTGCCAAGCACCTCAAGCTGGCTCAAGATGCCAACCCCAATAACCCTCGAGTGTATTTGCTCCAAGCGCAGTCCTTGGTCTATACTCCTGCCGCATACGGCGGAGGCAAAGACAAAGCACTGCTGGCTATTACTAGAGCACTAGAGCTATACAAGGAGCAGTCGCCTGAGCCAGCTTATGCGCCACACTGGGGAGAGGCACAGACCCAATCTCTCTATTTGTTCTGTAGCCGCACTACGGAGTAGGTAGGGCCAATTGATGCTTCTTAATATCCATATAGCTGGAGTAAACTCTGATCTGCTCTCGCCTTATGCAATCCTTGCATTTTGCGGATTCTGAAATACCTTAAAAGGAGCTATGCCAAAAGCGAATCTTGACACAGCCCCTTTGCTTAATGTGGTTGCCTTCGGGCGGCGGATGGTTAAGGGTGGCTATTGATTGATCAGCTCCTCGAGCTTATTGACAAGAGGTTCTCCATGTAGGTCGCGCGCGACGATGATGCCATCGTTGTCAATAAGTAAGGTGTATGGAATAGAGTTGATGCCGTACTTGAGAGCCGCCTTGCTCTGCCATCCCTTGAGGTCAGACAGCTGTGGCCAAGTAATCCCTAGCTTCTCAATAGCGGCCTGCCAGGAAGAGGGGTCTTCGTCTAGGGAAATACCGACAATCTCAAACTTGCCAGCGTAGTCCTTGTATAGCTTCACGAGGTCGGGCATAGCCTGTCGACATGGACCACACCAGCTTGCCCAGAAGTCGACAAGCACGGGCTTACCCTTACCCACATAGTCCGACAGCTTAGCCTCCTGCCCCTGTGGTGTGTAGAGATCTAGGTCTGTAAATCGCACGCTGACGTCCGTATTCCTCTGCTGCTCCATCTGCAGCTTCATTCCCATAAGTTCGGGGTCGCTAAGAAACTTCTCGGGAATCATATTGAAGAGGAGCTGATTCTCCGATAGGCTATTATCGAAGTACTGCTGCTTGAAGAGAAATATCCCCACAGGATTGGTTATATTCTCCTTCATGCCCTGCATGATTACCTCCCTATGGGCACGCTCGGCATCATCCATACGCTGATTGTATAGCTCCTCGGTAAGTGTGGAGTCGGCGTCTATCATATTCATCTGCTCTAGGATACCCTCGACCTTGCTACGTATGCCCTGATAGATATTATTCGTCTCTGTCCCCGTAACCGATGCAGATAGGGATGATATCTCGACCGCAATCTCGCCGTTCTCCAAGAAGAATGGCACACTGAAGGCATCTTCCTCTGTGATACAAGAGATGTAGCGTAGCACAGTAGAGTCCTGATGCCCAGAGAAAGTAAACCTACCATTCTGTATAATCGCCGTATCTAGGCGAGTAAACTCCATATGCTCTATTGACTCGATAAAAACACTATCGCCATCGGCAGCTCCAGCGATACTACCCGAGACTACATATCCCTCTTTGGATTCACGGCTCTGACAAGCCCCTAGCACCACCAACAGCACTGCGATCCAAGCGCAGGCTAATCTTTCTTTTCCTATTATCATATAATTTACGTGATTGATACCATTTTTCTAGACTTCGTCTACACCTGCAGCATAAACGCGCCAGCGCTCCAATAGGTTAGCCAAATCTCTAGGGAGCTCCGAGTCGAAAAGTAACTCCTCGCCCGAGGTCGGATGTACGAACCCCAGAGTTTTGGCGTGCAATGCCTGGCGAGGACAGATTGAGAAGCAGTTGGCCACAAACTGTTTGTACTTACTAAACTGATTCCCCCACAGAGGTTTGTCTCCGCCATACCTCTCATCGGCAAACAGTGTATGCCCAATATGTTTCATATGGGCGCGAATCTGATGCGTACGTCCGGTCTCGAGCCTACACTCTACCCAACTGACGTAGGCCAATTCCTCCAGCACCTTGTAATGCGTCACAGCGGGCTTACCCTTGTCGCTCCCCACCGGATAGACAGCCATCTGCAGGCGGTCTCGGTCGTCTCGTCCTATATTCCCCTCGATGCGTCCCTCAGGCTCATCGAAGCGACCCCACACGAGGGCTCGATAGGAGCGGTGTGTCGTTTTGTTGAAAAACTGACGACTAAGATGAGCCTTGGCTTCGGCTCGCTTGGCTACAACCAAGAGACCACTCGTATCCTTGTCAATACGATGTACGAGCCCTAGACGAGGGTCACTCGGATCATAGTACGGATCATCCTTGAGGTAATAGGCTAGGGCATTGACTAGCGTACCCGTATAGTTGCCATGTCCAGGATGTACGACAAGACCAGCAGGCTTATTGACGACCAATAGATCTTCATCCTCGTACACGATATCTAGCGGTATATCCTCGGCGATAATCTCTATCTCCCTACGTGGGCGACGAAGCTGTAGGGTCACAACGTCTAGAGGCTTAACCCGATAGTTGCTCTTGACAGGCTTGCCTTTGACGAATATGTAGCCAGCCTCGGCAGCCTGCTGAATGCGGCTACGCGTTGTCTTGACCATACGATCGGCCAAAAATTTATCCACACGTAGCAGGCTCTGACCCGGATCGGCCACTACACGATAGTGCTCATATAGCTGGTCATTAGCCTGTGGGCTAAGCTCCTCACTATCGTCATCTAGTTCTAGCTCCTGATCAATCAGCTCATTAGTCCACGACTGGAAATCGTCGTCGGGAAGTACGCTCCTATCTGTAGCCATCATTACCACCAGTCGTCGGGCGTATCGGTTGTATCTTGCTTGGCAGGTCTCACGCGCATTGTACTATCCGAGTTGGGATACTCGTAGTCCTCGATTAGATCGCCAGTAGAGAGCGTATCGCGTACAATACCTGTGATGAGCATGACTATAGGCGTCTCCTTGGCAATCATAGCTCCAGCCTCGATGGGGCGTCCGTCCCTGTGTTGTAGCCCTACGCAGAGCTCTAGATGCTCCCCAGGGACGATGCGCTCTGTGATGTTGTCGAAGCCTAGACCACGAAGCAAAGCACGCGCTTGACGTACCGACATATCCTTGACGTATGGGATGGAATAGCGCATGGGCGACGAAGCATAGGTCTTGATAAAGATTATGCGTCCAGGCTTGACCGAAGCTCCCGCTGCTGGAGTAAGCTCTGCGACAGTACCAGGTCTTTGACCCTTGTCGTAGACCGAATCTACAATTTCATAGCGCAAATCTGTACGCTCGAGCTGACTATATGCCTCATTGAGAGTTTTACCTACGATATTGGGGACTTGTACATTATCTTGATGTCTGGTGTAGAGCTTAAGCCCCCACATAATCCCAAACAAAATCAGAATACTCGCCACAACCATCAAGAATAGGTGTTTGAGTATAGAGTTATTCTTAATCATCACTATATATCTTCTATTATGACAGAGCTATTCGACGTCCATCCCAGCGTTGATGAAGTGTAGCAACCCCTGAGTCCCAGTAGTCTCAATGGTTTCGCTGCTACCTTCCCATTCTTTCTTACCCCTGTTAATGTAAATAATCTTGTCTCCAATGGTGCGTACCGTATTCATATCGTGCGTATTGACAATGGTCGTAATGCCATACTCTCGCGTTAGCTCTTGAATCAGTAGGTCGATCACCTTGCTCGTCTTGGGGTCTAGCCCAGAGTTGGGCTCATCACAAAAAAGGTACTTGGGATTGAGTGCCAGAGCACGAGCGATGGCAGTACGCTTCATCATACCACCACTGATCTCACTGGGGTAGAGCCCTGCGGCCTCGATAAGCCCCACTCGCTCTAGCAGCCCCATAGCCTTGGCCTTGTAGACGCTCGCAAGGTCGGAGGAGAACATCTCAAGGGGAAACATCACGTTCTCGAGTACGGTCATGCTATCGAATAGAGCGGAGCCTTGGAAGAGCATCCCGACCTCACGACGCAGCTGCGCCAGTTCGTTTTTGGTCATCGCAGCGATATTGCGCCCATCGTAGAGTATCTCCCCGCTAGTGGGCTGGAAGAGACCAATCATGCACTTAACAAATACCGACTTACCCGCACCACTGCGCCCGATGACTAGATTGGTCTTCCCAGCCTCGAATATAGCGTCAATGCCACGAAGCACTTCTTTGTCCTCGAACTTCTTATGTAGTGATTTAACTTCTATCATATAGCTAATATCCGCTAGGTTAAGTAAGCATTAGGTCAGTAAGGATGACGTCGAAAAGCAGAATCAAGATGCTACTACGCACCACCGCCTGCGTACTCGCCGAGCCGACCTGCAGGGCTCCACCCTTGACGCAGTAGCCATGATAGGAGGCTACAGACGAAATGATGAAGGCATACACGAGTGACTTGATAATCGAGTGGCCGATGAACTTGGCTTTGAACATGAGCTGGAGACCATAGATAAAGTCCTTGGTCGGCAAATTCTCCACAACGAAGGTTGCCAAATATCCGCCACCAATGCCAGTAATCATAGAGAAGATTGAGAGGATAGGGATGAAGAGCATCAGGCCTGCAATCTTGGGTAATATCAAATAATTGGCCGAATTAACCCCCATAATCTCCAAAGCATCGATCTGCTCGGTAACACGCATCGATCCCAGCTCCGAGGCAATACTCGAACCTATCTTACCTGCTAGGATAAGACACATCACCGTAGACGAAAACTCAAGTAGAATAATCTCACGAGCCGAGTAGCCAATGGTGAATTTAGGGATGAGTGGACTTGAGATATTGATGGATAGCTGAATCGTAATAACGGCACCGATGAAGAACGATATAATAAAAACGATGCCGAGGGAATTGACTCCAAGTTCGTATATCTCTCTCACGAGGGAGCGATAAAACATACGCCAACGCCCCGGGACAGCAAACGTTCGTTTCATCAACTCTGTATATTCGCCCATCTGAGCGAGTATCTTGTATTGCATCTATTTACTTTATTCAATTTATTTAGCACAAAGATAAGAAGGTTTTCGATAAGATAAATGTACCACTACAGCCTAGAGCTCTTGTGTTTAGACGAAAGGAGGGGTTGTAGATGTACCACACTTGTATACCGACCACTATTGTAGCGACACATCCTGGCGAGATTTGCGCAACCAACTATGTAAGCATGCCCCCAACATCGTTTTGTATATTTGTATAGATATGGGAGTACCGATGTCTAAAATGAAAGGGAACCGAGTGGAGGGTGCCGATATAGACAAAGGCGCATCAAGCTAAGTAGAGATATTCCAGCACCCCTGAAATTTATATTTCAGCTCAAATTTCAGAATGTTGATGAGAGGAATGCTTTGAGGGAGGGCGAAAAGTGATAGACCGCGTATTTGCCCCCTAGAGGGCTCTAGATTGTGTTCGACCTCGTTTTGGCACTTTAGTCCCAGCCGAACTAAGATAACTGCTTAAAATGTATGTTTTGTATAATGCTAATAATCAATTTAATATAATATGAGTTAGGGCGATTTCATCTGTGCGATACAATTATTTCAGAATTTCTCTGCACTAATCTTTTCGGATCTGTGTACACATCGCTCCCGATTAGTCCTACAATCCCCAAAAAACGCTTACAGATTTTCCGACGAAACGAAGCAATCTCCCAAAATCGTCTCTCCCTTTGTCTCAATTTGAGTGTAGATCGTTTACATACTTTAACTAAAAAGAAGGGGAATGAGAATGAGCTATAAAT